>CAYTDW010000494.1:0-3103 GCA_964436585.1 uncultured Halioglobus sp.
CGACTACGGCGTGGGCAGTGGCGCCTCCCACCTGGTCTGCGGCCACAGCACCCTGCACCAGCAGCTGGAGGAGGCGCTGGCGGAGTTCACCGGCCGGCCCCGCGCCCTGCTTTTTTCCAGTGGTTATATGGCCAACACCGGCATCCTCACCAGCCTGCTGCAGCGCGGCGACCAGGTGCTGGAGGATCGACTCAACCACGCGTCCCTGCTCGATGGGGGCCTGCACAGCGGCGCCCGTTTCCAGCGCTTTGCGCACTGCGACGCCGCCGCGCTGGAGCGCAAGCTCGCCCGGGCCGACGGCGTCAAGCTGGTGGTGACCGACGGCGTGTTCAGCATGGATGGCGACACCGCGCCGCTGGGGGAACTGGCCGCCGCCTGTGCCAGGCACGATGCCTGGCTGATGGTGGACGATGCCCATGGCTTCGGAGTGCTGGGTGAGCGCGGGGCCGGCAGCACCGAGGCGGCGGACCTGGACCACGCGGCGGTGCCGGTGCTGATGGCCACCCTGGGCAAGGCGCTGGGCACTGCCGGCGCATTTGTGGCCGGCAGTGAGCTGCTGATCGAGACGCTGATCCAGCAGGCCCGCAGCTACATCTACACTACCGCACTGCCGCCGGCGGTCGCGGGCGCCAGCCTGGAATCCCTGCGCCTGGTGCAGGAGGAGTCCTGGCGCCGGGAGCACCTCCGCCGTTTGATCCAACGCTTTCGCCGCGGCGCCGGGGAACTGGGCCTGCCGCTGCTGGCGTCGGACAGCGCCATCCAGCCCCTGCCGGTGGGGGAAGCGGCTGCGGCGCTGGCGCTGAGTGAGGGGCTGCGGCAACGCGGGCTGCTGATCAGCGCGATACGGCCGCCCACCGTCCCGGCGGGCACGTCCCGCCTGCGCATCACGCTCAGCGCCGCCCACACCGAAGCGCAGGTGGACCAGTTGTTGGAGCAGCTCGCCGCCTGCTGGGCCGGGGCGTAGGCCTGCGATGCAGCTCGATCCCGAGTACCTGAGCGCAACCGGCGGGGCGCGGCAGGAGTTGGTGCTGTTGCACGGCTGGGGCAGCAATCGTGAAATCTGGCGACCGCTGCTGGCGTACCTGCGCCCCTGGGCGAACATTACCCTGCTCGACCTGCCGGGCTGCGCCCCGGGCCTCGCCTGCGGCGAAGAGATTGAGTGGGCAGATGTACTGGAGGCCGTGCTCGCCGCCGCTCCCGAACGCGCCGTATACCTGGGCTGGTCCCTCGGTGGCCAATTGGCGCTGGCGCTGGCAGCGCAGCACCCACAGCGGGTGGCGGCGCTGGTGACGGTGTGCAGCAACCCGCGCTTTGTGGCGGAACCCGGCTGGCCGGGCATGGAGCCCGCCGCGTTTGCGAGTTTCAGGGCCGCCTGCCTGGCGCAGCCCGCGGCCGCCCTGCGCCGCTTCGACAGCCTGCAGGTACAGGGCGCGGCCCATCCGCGGGTCCTGCTGCGGCAGCTGCAGGTCCAGCGCCGGCAAGCACCCGGTGAAGAGTTGATGACGGGCCTCGACTGGCTCGCGCAGCTGGACCAGCGGCAACTGCTGCAGACCCTGCCGCAACCCCAGCTGCACTTGTTGGCCGAGTGTGACGGGCTGGTACCCGCGGAACTTCAGCCGGCGCTCGAAGGATTGCTGGATGGCGCGGCGAACGCCCGGGTGCAGGTGCTCGGGGGTGCCTGCCACCTGGCGCCGTTGGCAAGCGCAACCGAACTGGCAGCGCAGACCCGCGAGTTTCTGGCCGCCGCAGACCTGCTGGGTGACGTGGACCTCCAGGGAGCTGGACCCGACAAGAAAGACGTCGCGTCTTCCTTCAGTCGCGCCGCGGCCTCCTACGATTCGGTGGCGCAACTGCAGCGCGATGTCGGCGCGCGCCTGCTTGCCCGCCTGCCCGCAAGCGACCCGGCCGCCGCCGTGGTGCTCGACCTGGGCTGCGGCACCGGATATTTCCGCGCAGGGCTGCGGGCACGCTATGGATGCTGCACCTATGTCGGCCTGGATCTGGCCCCGGGTATGGTCGAGTATGCCCGGGGCCGGGCCGCTGACGCGGGCCTCTGGTTGGTCGGCGATGCCGAGGCGTTGCCGCTGGCGCCCGGCTCTGTGGACCTGGCTTTCAGTAGCCTGGCCATCCAGTGGTGCCAGCGCCCGGAGCTGCTTTTTACCGAGCTGGCGCGGGTGCTGAAGCCCGGCGGCCGCTGCCTGTTCACCACGCTGGGGCCCGAGACCCTGCGCGAGTTGCGCCTGTCATGGGCCGCTGTCGATCAGCGCCAACACGTGAACAGATTCCTGCCGCCCGGCGACCTGCTCGCCGCGGCCGCCGGGGTGCGGGGCATCCACCTCAGCCTCGAGAGCGAGCGCTACTGCATGCACTACCGGCGGGTCGCAGACCTGCTGACGGAACTCAAGGCCCTGGGCGCCCACAATATGAACCGCGGTCGGCCGGCGGGACTGACCAGTCGCAAGGCCCTGCAGAGTATGATGCGGGCCTATGAAGCCTGGCGGGCGGAGGGCTTGCTGCCGGCGACCTATGACGTGATTTTCGGGGAGGTGACCAGGCGATGACCCGCACATGGTTTGTAACGGGGACCGACACGGGCGTGGGCAAGACGGCAGTCTGCTGCGCGCTGCTGGTCGCCGCCGCGCGGGCCGGCCTGCGCACCGCCGCGATCAAGCCGGTCGCGGCAGGTTGCGACGCGTCGGGCCGCAACGAGGATGCCCTGCTGTTGCTGCAGTGGATGACAGAGCCCCTGGCCTACGAGCAGGTGAACCCCGTCGCCCTGAGTGCAGCCATTGCGCCCCATATTGCGGCGCAGCAGGAGGGACGATCGCTCCAGGCCAGTCGCCTGGCGGGACTGTGCCGGGGGGTGATGCTGGCCGGCGCAGACTTCGTGCTGATCGAGGGAGCCGGGGGCTGGCGTGTGCCGATCAGCGCTCGTGAGACCCTGGCGGACGTCGCCGTGCAGTTGCAGGTGGGGGTCATCCTGGTGGTGGGTATGCGCCTTGGCTGCATCAATCATGCCCTGCTCAGCGCCGAGGCCATCGCCAGGGACGGACTGCGCCTGGCCGGCTGGGTGGCCAACCAACCCGGGGAAATAATGTCCAAC
>CAYTDW010000495.1:0-3103 GCA_964436585.1 uncultured Halioglobus sp.
AATCCTCTCGCTCCATTTCCACCCCGGTCTCAAGCGCAACGCTGCGCGGCGGGATGATATTGAGGGTCACCGTACGCCGCCCGTTGACGCGGCGGATAGAGTTGGTGTCGACGGTTTCGGCGATGTCCGCCAGCGCGCCCAGTGGCAGTACTTCCCCGGCCGGGGTGTGCACTGGAAACTGCGCCAGGTCGTCGAGATCCACCTCGCGTCCCGCCTTGCTGTACAGGTAGATGTCGATCTTGTCGTCGGCCAGAAAAAATTCGTCCACGTAACTGCCGTCCATCAGTGCCGACACCATGAAGCCGAGATCGTCGCCGGAAACCCCCAGTTCCTGCGCCCGCTCCCAGCGGGGCCTGACCTCAATCATGGGTTGGGCCAGGGAAAGCGACGAGGGCTGGCTCTGCACGCGCGGCGCGTCGAACACCTCGCTGGCCCGGTGATAGGCGGCCTGTGCCACCGCGTAGATCGCGCCCAGGTCGGTGCTGGCGATATCGAGGTTGATGCTGCGCGTACCGCCGTCATTGCTGGTGATGATCGAGCCGCGTGTGGCAAACGCGCGCATGCCGGGGTATTCGTTGTATTTGCGGGTGAGGGCGTCCATCAGGGCATCGATATCGGCGACATCAACCGGCTCGGTGATGATGCGTATCGCATCGGCCCCCACGCGCATGTTGTAATACGCCATCGGCGGCATGTCGGTCTCACCGCGATGGAATGGCCCGGAATCCGCCTGCACATGAGGCAGCAGGTAGGCCTCCAGGTCCGCGGCGATCTCCGCCATGGCCGCCAGGCTGTAGCCCGGTGGCGCATTCATCACTGCGAATGCTTTTGGCTCCTCGCCTTCGGGCAGGTATTCCGCCGCGGGGGTCAACCACCAGATCACCGAAGCGCTGGCAAGCGTCGCGATGACAAGGCAGGCGGTACGGCTGGCCGGGGTGGCGAGTACGCCGCGCACCATAGCCAGGGTAAGGTCACGGGCCCGTGTGCCGGGATGTCGATCGACACCCTGGTCGGTGGCAGCGCCAGCGCTGTCGCCTGCAAAACCGATGTGTGCCGCCGCCGCGGGTAACACCATGATCGCCACCAGCATCGAGGCGAGGATGGCGGCGGAAATGGCGATGGCGATGTCGGAGTAGAGTTGACCCGCCTCCTGCTCCACGAAGGCAACCGGCACAAAAACCAGTACGGTAGTCATGGTAGAGGCAAAGACGGCGGGCCAGACCTGCTGTACTCCATTGACCGCGGCGCGCAAGCGCTCAACACCCTTGCGGCGCTCCAGCGCGATACTCTCCAGCACGACAATGCTGTTATCCAGGGTCATGCCGATGGCGAAGGCGATGCCGGCCAGCGAGATCACATTCACGGTGCGCCCGGCCAGCAGCAGACCCAGAAATGCGACTATCACACAGATCGGTATCCCCACAACGCCAGCCAGTGTCGCCCTTAATGAACGCAGGAACAGGTACATTACCGCGGTCGCCAGCAGCGCACCCAGGATCAGGTTCTGCCAGACGTTGGCCACGGACTCCTCGACGTACACCACATCGTCCGCAATTGGCTCGATCTGCAGACCGGCCGGTTCCAGCACATCGCGATTGATGGCGACGACTTCGCGGCTGATCTGCCGCTTGATATCGATCACGTTGGCGCCCGACTCCTTGCGCAGGGTGATAAACAGGTTCTGGTGCCCGTTGAAGGATGTCAGCACTTCCTCCTCGAAGTGGTCGAGTTGCACGGTGGCCACATCCGCCAGACGGATAACTGCATCACCGCGGCGCGCCAGTACCAGGGTCGACAGCTCCCGCAGATCCTCGAACCGGCCTACCGTGCGCAGCAGGTACTGGCGCTTGCCGGCGTCAATCGTGCCCCCTGACCGGTCGCGGTTGCGACTGCGCAGCGCGTCGCGCACATCCATCAGCGACAGACCGCGCTGCGCCAGCCGTGCCGGATCGACCAGGATTTGCACCTGCCGTTCGACACCGCCAAAGACGCTGACCTCGGAAATGCCTGACACGCTCGCCAGGCGCGGCTTCACCGTATCCTCGACAAAATCCAGTGACAGGCCCATGTCGAGCTGCCGGGGATTGCCTGGCAGGGGCTTGACGCTGAAAAACATGAACGCATTGCTGGAGAAGGAGTTGGCGAAAATGCGGGGCTCGTCCACCGCTTCCGGATACGATGGCACCTGGCTCAGGGCGTTGTTGACCCGTATCAGCATCTGCGTCACATCCGTACCCAGGGGGAATTCCAGCTCGATTTCCGCCCGGCCGCTGTTGGCTGTCGCCACGATACGCGACAGGTTGGGCAGGTTGCGCAGGTATTCCTCCTGCTCCACCAGGATTTCCTTTTCGACATCCTGGGGGGTCGCACCGGGCCAGGTGGTGCGAATGCTGATGACCCGCACGTCCAGGTCCGGAATCATCTGTACCGGAATGCGCAGCGCCGCCGCAACGCCCAGCACGCAGACGATCAGCACGGTGACCGTCATCAGCGTGCCGCGTTGGATGATTTGCTCGAACACCGGCCTAGTCCGACGCGCTGGGCAGCAGCGTGACTCGCTGCCCATTCTGCAGCGCTTCGTTGCCACGGACTACGATCCGCGCACCCGCTGCCAGGCCTTCCAGGATTTCAACCCGACCATCGAAGATCACGCCGGTGTCGACTCGGGTCTCGGTTACCTGCAACCCATCGCTGCCATTCTCGACTACCCACACGATCGCGCGTCCGTCGGGAAACTTCAGAATCGCATCGCGCGGCACGGTCAATCCACGGCGGCCCGTGTCAAGCGTCAGTTGCGCGCGCGCCGACATCCCCGGGATCATCTGCGGGTCGGGCTCGCGTGCCTGTACCCGCAACAAAAACGTGCGCGCACCCGGATCCGTGACCGGCACCACCGTGGAGACCAGGCCGGGCCGCTCATCACGCGCCTTGTGTCCCAGGGTGTAGGTCACCGGGGTGCCCAAGCCCACGGCCGACAGGTAGTCCTCCGCGACCGGGAAATCCATGCGCAGCTCCTGCGTGGCGACCAGGGTCAGCACCGGCTGCCCCGGATCCACCCACTCGCCCAGCTCCGTTTGCTTGGCGCTTACCACACCGGGGAAGG
>CAYTDW010000496.1:0-3098 GCA_964436585.1 uncultured Halioglobus sp.
CAGCCAGTCGGGCAAGGGCGGCATTGCCTACCTGCTGGAACGGGACTTCGGCCTGCAACTGCCGCGCTGGCTGCAGATCGACTTCAGCCGGGCGGTGCAGGCCTATGCCGAGGCGCAGGAGGGGGAGGTCGGTTCCGAGGAGCTGTACCAGCTGTTCCAACAGACCTACTGCGGCATGGACGGCCGCTGGACCCTGGGCAAGTACCAGGTCAACCGGGAGGCGGGCATGGACAGGTTGCAGGCGGAGTTGCGCCAGGGTTCGGCGGTGCACAGCCTCACGGGTTCGGGCAATGGCGTGGTGGCGTCATTTGTCGACGCCATGGAACGCTTTACCGGCAAGCATATCGTGCTGGTGGAATACAGCGAGCACGCCCTCAGCCACAGCGCGGATGCCGAGGCGATCTGTTACATCCAGCTGAACGTCAACGGCGACCGCTTCTGCGGGGTGGGCCGCAGCCACGATATCATCCAGGCGTCGCTGGACGGCATTCTCGGCGCGATCAACAAGGAAGCGGCAAACGACGCCGAAGCCGCGGCCTGATCCGGCCCGGCGGCCTCCCCGGGGCCGGCCGGGTGATTCGCCTCACACTATTTTCCCGCGGCAACCCCCGGGGCCGGCTCAAAGTGTATATTGGCGGCCCGGTGTGTTACAAAATGCACTTACATTCGCATACGCGGCGCCGTCCCCGGTCGCCGCCCGACGGCCGTGCCAATGGGAAGTCCCGCGCTTACGACAACACTATCTCGCTGGCAAAAGCTCAAGCGGCATTTCCGGGACGCGTTTTCCGAGCAGTTTGAGTACCAGCGCCGCGATGGCGAACTGCCGTCGGACGCCCGCGTCGCTGGAAAGCGGGGCCGGGACGCCTATCGCTACATCCTGCTGCTGCTGGTTGCAGTGCTTGCCCCCATGTCCTTGCACAGCCTTGTCATCGGCCAGGCGGCGCTTGCCGCCGTCACCCTGGCGCTACTGCTCATCCTGCTGAGCAATATCTGGTTGCTCAGCGGTAATCGCCAGGCGTTCCTGTCGCCCACTTTGTTGCTGGCGCTGGGGATACTGCTGATCCTGCTGGCGGTGGGTCTCGGCCAGCACTACAGCATCTACTGGATGTATCCCCTGTTGGCGGGTATGCCGGTGCTGTTGCGCTCGCGGCGGTCCCTCGTGATTGGCCTTGCGTCCGGGGCGGTGGCCCTGCCCATCCTGTTCACCCGGTTCGATACCAGCTCTGCCCTGATGCTCAGTTTCAGCATGATGGTGACCTGGCTGGTGAGTGCCTGGCTGGTCTTTGCGGTAACGGAGCAGTCCCGCCGCCTCAAGGACATGGCCATTACCGATCCCCTGACCGGGGCCTATAACCGCCGCTACCTCGAGGAGCAGGCGCGCGGCGCGCTCGACTCCTGGCAGCGCTACCGGCACTCTTCCACCATGCTGCTGATCGATGTCGATTTTTTCAAGCGCATCAACGATAAGTACGGCCACTCCATGGGTGACACGGCCATCAAGCAACTGGTGAAGGTGATCTCCGGCCGCATCCGCGCCGTAGATACCCTGTGCCGTTTCGGCGGCGAGGAGTTTGTTGTGCTGTTGCGGGAAACCGGTATCGAGAGCGCGGCGCGAATAGCCGAGGAGTTGCGCAACCTGGTGGCGGGCGCCAGAATCCTTCCGGAAGGCAGTATGACCATCAGCATCGGTGTCGCCGAGGTGGTTGCCGCGGATAATCTTGAGCACTGGTTCAAGCTGGCCGACTCGGCACTCTACCTGGCCAAGCGCAACGGTCGCAACCGCGTGGAAACCGCCCGCCAGGTGGCGTTGGATCGGGGACCGGTCGCCAAGACCGTGCCGGACTGGCGCTGAGCGGGAGGTAGTGTATGGCGGCAGGTGGAGTAAGGGGGAGTTTCAGGGCGGTGCTGATCACCTGCCTGCTCTGCCTGGCCGGGTGCAGCGGCACCACCATGGTCTACAACCGGCTGGATACCATCCTGGCCTGGTACCTGGACGACTACGTGGAATTGAACGCCCCCCAGGAGCAGCAGCTGGATAATACACTCCGGCCCTTCCTGAGCTGGCACCGGCAGCAGGAGCTGCCGAGCTATGTCGGGATCCTCGACAAAATTGACGCGAACCTGGACCAGCCCATAACGCCCCGGGATATCGAGGCAATTTACACTGACGTCGAGGTGGCCTGGTTGCGGCTGGAGCAGGAGTCCCTCGGCTGGCTGCTGGAATTGGGCGCCACGCTGACTGATGCGCAGGTGGGAGAATTCCTCGCCTATCTGCAGGAAAAACAGCAGGAATACGAGGAGAAGTACCTCAGCCGGACCGAAACCGAGTACCGGGAGGAGAGTTACGACAGTTTTGCCGACAACCTCGGGGATTATCTCGGGCGCCTGACCCCGGAACAGCGTGCGCGGCTGCAGGGTGCTGTGGACGCCCTCGAGCGTTCCGATGCGATCTGGCTGAAGGAGCGTGCGGCCTGGCTGGAGCGCCTCGCCGAGGTCATGCAGCGCCAGCCGGGCTGGCAGGAACAGGTGCGCGCGATGCTGGCGCAGCGGTCCGAGACCCTGTCACCGCAGTATCAGCAGGTTTTCGACCACAACCTCGAGGTAATTTTCGCGGCGGTGGCCGAGGTGCTCAACACCCGTACCGAAACCCAGGACCGCCGCCTGCGCAAGAAGCTTGGCGGTTTGCGCGACGACCTGCAGACACTCATCGCCCAGGGTGAAGCCGCGCCGGCGGAGGCCGGCTGAGGCGCGGCCGGCCGCGGCCCGGCCGACCGCGGCCCGGTCAATCCAGCAGGGACAAATCCCGCACGGCACCCTTGTCGGCGCTGGTCACCATCTTCGCATAGACCTTGAGCGCTGCAGTGACCTTGCGCGGGCGCACCGCCGCCGGCCGCCAGGCGGCGCCGCCCTTTGCCTCCATGGCCCGGCGCCTCGCGGCCAGCTCCTCTGCACTGAGCGCGACATTGACACTGCGCCGGGGAATATCGATCTCGATGGTGTCGCCCTGTTCCACGAGGGCTATGGCTCCCCCCGAGGCAGCCTCGGGCGAGGCGTGGCCGATCGACAGGCCGGAGGTGCCGCCGGAGAAGCGGCCGTCG
>CAYTDW010000497.1:0-3095 GCA_964436585.1 uncultured Halioglobus sp.
CTGAGGCACTTCCACCTCTGCCTCAATACTAAAAGGCATAAAGAAGATCGGCCGCGCGATCCTGAACTGCAGGAATATATCCCTGCCCCAATAGATATATCTGGTGCGGGGCGGCTGCCCGGACGCCATGGCCGCTTTCATGCCGCGGATCTGGCCACCAGCGTCCTGCAGCGGGTAGACGTTGTATTTGCGCGCCTGGGTGTCGAACAGGGCCTGCATCTCCTGCAGTTTTTGCGGGTATTTATCGGCCAGGTTTTTGCTCTGGCTGAAGTCGGTACTCAGGTCATAGAGTTCCCAGGCGTAGGTGCTCACATCGGATCCGCGTTCCCTCGGCATATTCCAGGGCATATTCCGCGGTGTGGTATTGGCCAGCCAGCCGTTATGGTAAATACCCCGGTTGGCGTGTATCTCGTAGTACTGGGTCGGTCTGGTGGAGGGCGCATCGGGGTTATTGAAGCTGTACATCATGCTGGTACCGTCGATGGGCTGTTGTTCGATCCCATCCACAATGTCGGGGGCCCGGACACCGGCCGCTTCCAGCAGGGTTGGCATTACATCGATGACGTGGTGATATTGAGACCTGACCTGATCCCGCTGCTTTATGTGTTGCGGCCAGGAAACCACCATACCGTTTCTTGTCGCCCCAAGGTGTGAGGCGATCTGCTTGAACCAGGGAAATGGCGTGTTGGTGGCAAACGCCCAGCCGGCCTGGAAGCCCTCATAGGTGTCAGGCCCACCCAACACATCCAGGTGCTCCGCCAGCCAATCCACGTCGATAAGATGTTCGCCGGTGGAGAGCTCCGCCATTTCGTTGGTCGCGCCGGTGGCGCCGCCCTCCGCACTGGAGCCATTGTCGCCCTCGATAAACAGCACCAGGGTGTTTTCTGCTATTCCCATTCTCTCCAGCTCGGCCATGATCCGCCCAAAGTGGAAATCCTGGTGGGCGAGCTGGGCGGCATAGACTTCCATATACCGGGCGTACACCTTCCTTTCATTGTCAGTGAGGCTGTCCCATGCCGGCACCTGCTCAGGCCGGGGCGCAAGTTGTGTCTCCTGCGGCACGATCCCCGCCGCCTTCTGCCTGGCGAGGATCAGTTCCCGCTCCCTATCCCAGCCGTGGTCAAACTGACCGCGAAATTTCTCGATCCACCGCCTGGGCGCCTGGTGAGGCGCGTGGGCCGACCCATTGGCATAGTAGACAAAGAAAGGTTTGTCGGGCGCGGCCGCTTTCTGGTTGTGAATCCAGTTGATCGCCTTGTCGGCCAGTTCCTCGTCCAGCAGGTAGCCTTCGGGGCGCTCCGGATCGTCAACGGGCACCGTACCTTCGTACAAGGCCGGCCGCCACTGGTCGGAGTCTCCGGCGATGAAGCCGTAAAAGTAGTCAAACCCTCGCCCCGTGGGCCATTGGTCGAAGGGACCTGCGAGCGAGCGATCCTCCTGGGGAATATTGTGGTCCTTGCCAAACATCGCGGTGGTGTACCCGTTGTCGCGCAAAATCCGCGCCACCGTGGCCGCGGTGGGGGGGATGCGAGCGGTATAACCGGGATAGGGCGACGGCAGATCAGACAACGTGCCGAGCCCCACCGCGTGGTGATTGCGACCTGTGAGAAGGGCTGCGCGGGTGGGGGAACAGATCGCCGTGGTGTGGAACTGGTTGTACAACAGGCCGTCTTTCGCCAGCCTATCCAGGCTGGGCGTGGGGGCCGGGCCGCCAAAGGTGCTGACGGAGGCAAATCCGACGTCGTCGGTCATCACCAGCAGGATGTTCGGTGCCCCATCGGGCGCGCGCAATGGGACAGGGTACTGGGGTATGGACGCCTTTTCCGTCGGTTCAAGTTTCCCGGAAAATGGTGTGGAATGCCTGGGCAGAACTTTACCGGAATCATCTGTTAAGGCCTGGAGGGGGGTGTCGCACAGGGTGAGCAGAAAGAAGCTCACGACGCTGCTCAGGTAACGGCCCGAAGTCATCATTTCATTCACCGCTGGCTTGGCGTTGCTGGTAGTCTCAACTGGATTTCACAAGTCGCCTTCGGCAGGCTAGACTCGAAAAGTCACCGACACAATAGCAGCTCCTGGAAAGCAACCCGGTGGTTGCCAAATCCGTCGCCCAGGCATATGAGCGCAATCATATTCCCGTTGATTGTACCTGACATTCGCTATACGGAAAGAAACTATGATTTCCACATCCGACATTATCCGGGCGGCGGAAGACCAGACCGGGATAAAGGCCAGCATCGATCCGCAGGTCGCAGAGGGCCTGAGTGTATTGGTGGACGCACTCAACGACGAAGCGCCATTGACGGAAAGAGGCTGGGGCAGTGTTCGCAATACCCTCGTCGCCAACCTCGCCAATCGCCTGCGGGTGGAAGACTACCTGGGCAAGCACCCGGACCTGTTGCAGGCGCCCATCGACAGGCCCCTGTTTGTCTTTGGCCTGCCCAGAACCGGTACGACGCTGGTGATCAATCTGCTGAACGAGGATCCAGCCCGGCGCTCGTTTTTAAGGTGGGAATCGTTGAACTCGGTGCCGCCGCCAAAGGCCGGTGAACTCAGCACGGATCCCCGGTGCCTGGAGTCGCAAAGGATGACTGAGTTGGCGCTGAAGCATGCGCCCCAGATTGCCGCAATTCACTATGAGGATGCGGACAGTCCGACGGAGTGCCAGTTTGCCATGTCCCAGTCCTTTTGCGCGCAATACTATGAAGCGATCGCCGAGGTGCCCAGTTATCGTGAGTGGTTTCTTGGCACAAGCTACCTGCCCGCATTTCAGTACCAGAAGCGACTCCTGCAGTTGTTACAATCCGAGGCGCCAGGCCGCTGGACGCTGAAAAATCCCTGGCATCCGCTCTATCTGGAGGATCTCACCAGCGTCTTCCCGGACGCGCAGCTCGTCATGACCCATCGCGATCCGGTAGAGGTCCTTGGCTCCTGCTGCAGCCTTATCAAACATGTGAGGTTGATGCTCAGTGACCGGGTGGATCTGGACTACATCGGTCAATCCATGATGAGTACGTTTCAGATAATGATCGAGCGCACTCTGGCCTATAAAGAGAAACACGGGTGGGATTCCATTTACGACATGCAGTATGTGGATG
>CAYTDW010000498.1:0-3094 GCA_964436585.1 uncultured Halioglobus sp.
GCACGTTGGCGCGCATCGGGTTGTGCCCGCCGACCCGGTAGAACTGCCCGTCCGCAAGCACCCGCAGCAGGCGGGTCTGGGTTTCAGCCGGCATATCACCGATCTCGTCCAGGAACAGGGTGCCGCCATCCGCCTGCTCAAAGCGGCCCGTGCGCCGGGTGTTGGCGCCGGTGAACGCGCCCTTCTCGTGGCCGAACAATTCCGACTCCAGCAGGTCCTTGGGAATGGCCGCCATATTCAGGGCGATGAAGGGGTTCTGGGAGCGCGGGCTGTGGCGGTGCAGCGCCCGTGCCACCAACTCCTTGCCGGTGCCGGATTCGCCATTGATCAGGACCGTGATGTTGCTGTCGGCGAGCCTGCCGATGGCGCGAAAGACTTCCTGCATCGCCGGGGCTTCGCCGATGATCTCGGTCTGGGGCACCTGCTCGGGGGCGGGCGAGTCTCCCCGCTTCTCCCGGGCCTGGCTGAGCGCCCGCTCGGTGATCGCCACCACCTCGTCGATGTCGAAGGGCTTGGGCAGGTATTCGAAGGCCCCGCGCTGGTAGGAGGCCACTGCGCTGTCGAGATCCGAGTGGGCGGTGGTAATAATGACCGGCAATTCCGGGTGCTCTTCGGTGATCATCGACAGCAATTGCAGGCCGTCAGTACCGGGCATGCGAATATCGCTGATGATGACATCGGGCTGCTCGGTTTTCATGCGCTGCAGCATGTGGTCGCCATCGGCGAAGCTTTCGTTAGCGATTCCGGCCTGGTTGAGGGCACGCTCCAGCACCCAGCGAATGGAACTGTCGTCGTCCACAACCCAGACTTTTGCCTGTCTAGCCATCTTATTTTCCCATCGGTATATACAGTGTGAAGCGGGTATTGCCGGGCTGGCTCTCGCACTCCAGCAAGCCGCCGTGGTGGTTGATCACCGACTGGGCGATGGCGAGCCCGAGGCCCGTACCCTCCGCCCGCCCGGTGACCATCGGCACAAATATGGCGTGTTCAATCTCCCGGGGAATACCGGGGCCGTTATCGATAATGTCGACCTGGCAGACGAGCCGGTGCAATTGCGCGCCGATGGTGAACTGGCGGCGTGAGCGGGTGCGCAGGGTAATCACGCAGGAGCGGGGGTCTGTTGCCGCCTGCAGGGCGTTGCGCATGATATTCAGGACGACCTGGATCATCTGGGTGCGGTCGCCGGGTAGCTCCGGCAGGCTGGGGTCGTAATCCCGGATGAAGCTGACCCTGTTGTCCGACTCGGCCAGGATCAGGTTGCGCACGTGCTCGAGCACCTCGTGGATATTGAGGGGCTCCAGCTGCAGCTGCTGGGCCGGCCCCAGCAGGCGGTCAACCAGGTCCCGCAAGCGGTCCGCCTCGCGGATTATGACCCGGGTGTATTCCGCCAGGTCCTCGTTGGGCAGCTCCCTAGCCAGCAACTGCGCGGCGCCGCGCACGCCGCCCAGCGGGTTCTTGATTTCGTGCGCCAGCCCGCGGATGACCGCCCGGGTGGTCTCCTGGGCGTGTAGCAGCCCCTCCTCCCGGCTGATTTTCAACAGGCGATCGACCGGCTGCAGCTCCACCAGCAGGCGGGGATCGTGCTCGCTGCTCACCGGGCTGATAATGAGATCCACATGGATTTCCTGGCCGGTGTGCAGGGTCAGCGGCATCCCGCGCCGCGTCAGGGGGTTCCTGCTGCGCATGACCTGGTTCAGGTTGGCCAGCCACTCGCCCGGGTCCAGCACCAGCTGCCTGGCGTGCGCCCCCAGGCAGCGTGCCGCCGACGTTTTCAGCAGGGCCTCCCCCGCCGCGTTCAGGCTGGTCACCCGCAGGTCGCCATCCAGGGCCAATACCCCGGTGCTGATGTTGTCCAGAATGTCCTGGCCCTGCTGCATTATCGCCCCATATTCGAGCGCTCCCGCGCCATTACCTGTAGAGACAGCAAAAATAGCGCCAAAAGATGGGCTCATCTGAAATAAAGCCAGATCAATAGCAACAAAGGGCTTTCAGAGTAAGTAAGCGCTCGCATATCGGCTATTACCCCGGGGGATCTGACGCCCGATAGCCGACAGAGAGGCGGGTGAAACCCGTTTTGCGCCGGCGCGCACCATTATGGTGCTCTATGGCGCGGAGGGTCCAGCCCTTATTATCCCGCGCTAGCGGGGAGTGGGTCGGGGCGGAGGGCCTGGCCGTGACCGGTTGGGGGAGTTGACCGAGGGGCGCAGGACGTAGACCCGGACCGCTGCGGATTCGGCCAGCCGCGCGCCTTTGCTGTCGACGACGGCAACGGTGAGGTCATGGGCGCCGCGGAAGACGTTGGTGAGGGCCCAGGTGCCGCCCGCCTGGGGCTCGCCGGAGGGGGCGCCGTCGATAAACAGCTGCAGCATCCCCCCTTGCCCCAGGGCAGGTTCAACCGCTGCACTCACCGAGAAGTTGCCGGGGCCCATCGCAATGGTGGTTTCGTTGTCCGGGGACGTGATGGCCACGCTATAGGCCACCGCGGCTTCTTCTTCCGCCGCGGCGTCGGGTTCAGGCTCCAGGGGCTCTATTACGGCGGGCGCCGGGGTGCGGTTGGTCTGCCGAACCTCGATCTGCTCCGACGGCCCGCTGCTCGGGGGCGTATCGGAAAAGGTTACGTTGCCGTGCTCGTCGACGGATCTGAAAATTTGCGCTGTAACAAGCTGTGGCAGCAACACCAGCAGGCACAGCATCAGGTTTCTCGTGGCTGTCAGCATAATTCGTCCCATCTGGAATGCACACCCTAGCAGATAATACCGGATATAAAAAAGCCCGCTTGGAAAAGCGGGCTTTTTTGCTGCAGGGCCGGGGCGCTTACAGGGAGTAGTACATCTCGAACTCGATGGGGTGAGTCGTCATGTTCAGGCGCTCGATCTCGCCGCGCTTCAGCTCGATATACGCGTCGATCATCTCGTCGGGGAATACGCCGCCGGCGGTGAGGAAGCCGCGGTCCGCCTCCAGTGCATCCAGTGACATTTCCAGGCTGGACGAGACCGTGGGGATCAGCTTGCCTTCCTCGGGGGGCAGGTCATACAGGTCCTTGTCGGCGGGCTCACCCGGGTGGATCTTGTTCTGGATACCGTCCAGACCGGCC
>CAYTDW010000499.1:0-3088 GCA_964436585.1 uncultured Halioglobus sp.
GCTGCTGGATCCGCCGTCCTTTTCCAACTCGACGGCGATGACCAGCAGTTTTGATATCCAGCGGGACCAGGTCGAGCGGCTGCGCTCGGCAATGAAGGTACTGCGCCCGGGAGGCCAGCTCTACTTCTCCAACAACCGGCGCGGCTTCAAGCTGGACCCTGCGATCGCGGCCGAGTTCCGCTGCGAGGACATCACCCGATCGACCCTGGACCCGGACTTCCAGCGCAACCCGAGGATCCACTGTTGCTGGTCGCTCCGCCATCGCGACCGGGACTGAGTGTGCGGCTAAGCCGCCGGGCGGCGGGCGCCTGCCCCGGTAATCAGAAGTGCAACCATCGTGGAATCGTGGCTTGGCCGGTAAGTGGCTGCCAACCGTGGGTTGGGAAATATATCCACATTTCGCGGCATGTCCCGTTATTTGTAGTGTCGGCGCGCAGGGGTGCGCGAACAGCGCGGTAAAAAGCCCCTAAGTCATTGATTAAGTATTATTAAAACTGGTTTCGTGTTTGCCGGAACCCGGGGTCAGCATATGGCCCGCGACGGGTGGAGAGCGCTGTCCCGACAGTCTGTCCCCACAGTTATCCACAGGATTTCCTGTGGATAACTATTCCGGATCTGCCAGCTACAGCAGTTGCTTGCCCGAGCCACATGACATGATCGGCTCGCTGTGGTCCAATCGTGCCGGTTCTCACCAGCGCCCGGGAATCCATGACGTCATTGCTGATCGCCTACCACAGCCAGAGCGGCGCCAGTGCGCAACTGGCCCGCGCCGCCTGGCGCGGAGCCCGCGCGGAGTCGGGCGTTGAGGTCGTGGTGCGCAGGGTATGGGATGCCGGCGTGGAAGACCTTCAGGCTTGCCAGGGCCTGCTGCTGGTGGCGGCGGAGAACAGCGGCAGCAGCAGTGGCGGCATGAAGGATTTCCTGGATCGCACGTTTTACCCCGCCATCGCACGCGGGCTGGTACTGCCCTACGCGCTGTTGATCAGCGCCGGCAATGACGGTCGAGGCGCCGCCAGCCAGCTGCAGCGCATCCTGTCGGGCTACCCGTTTTCCCCAGCGACGGAACCCGTGATTCTGCGGGGCGAGGTGACGCAGGCGCAGCTGGATGCGAGCGAGGAACTCGGGTCGGCCTTTGCCGCCGGGCTGGTGATGGGCATTTTTTGAATCCAGCAGGATACGAGTATGAATGACATTATCCCCCAGCCGGTGCCGGAGGGTTTCCTGCCGATGCCCTCCGGGCTCGGCTTCACCGATAAGCTGCAGCCGAGTTATCGCCGCATCCAGGGCGACTCGGTCAGCTTTGGCCTGGTGGTGCAGCAGCAGCACGGCAACCTGATGGGCATCTGCCACGGCGGTGTGCTGATGACCCTGGCCGATATCGCCGCCGCCAACGGCGTCAATGTCGCCCGCGGCGTGCTGGCGGGCAGCCCCACCATCAACCTGGCGGTGGATTTCATTGCCGCCGCCCGCATCGGCCAGTGGATTCAGGCGGATGTACACCTGGTGACGGTCAAGCGTCGCTTCGGCTTCTGCAGCGGAACCATCGTCAACAGCGACGGCCTGGTGGCCAGGTTCAACGGCACCTTCTACCTGCCCGACCACAAGGGCATGGTCAAACCCGGGGCTATCGCGGACGGGGCGCCGGGTTTCCTCGGCGAGTAACCGGCACGCCGCTCAGACGGTCGTATCCCCTGCGGCCAGTACCACTTCGATGAAAGCGCCGGCGGCCCGGGACAGGCTGCGGCCCCTGTGGTAGACGATGCCCAGGGTGCGCTCGAGGCTGGTATCGCTCAGCTGCAGCAGCGCCAGGGTCTCGTCGCGCATGCTGCGGGGTAGCACGGTCCAGCCCAGTCCCACGGAGGCCATCATGCGGATCGTTTCCAGGTAGTTGGTCGCCATGGACACCTGCAGGCTGAGCTGGTGGCGCTCGAACAAGCTGGCGACGATCTGGCCGGTGTAGGTGTTGAGCCCCGGCAGTATCGCCGGATGCAGCGCCAGGGCCTGCAAGTCCAGGGCCGTATGCTGTGCCAGCGGGTGATGCCGCGCCACCATGAAATCCAGCGGATCCCGCCATACCGGCCGGGTGACCACGCTGGGCTCGCTGACCGGCGCCAGGGTCACGATGGCCAGTTCGACCTTGCCCTGCATGATCAGCTCATAGGCCTGCTCGGAGTCCATGAAGTCGATGTCGATGTGCACTGCCGGAAAGGCCCGGCTGAATTCGCTGAGCACGGGAGGCAGCCGGTGCAGGCCGATATGGTGGCTGGTGGCCAGGCGCAGCTGGCCCGCGACCGCGCCTGACAGGTCTCGCACTGACTGCCGGGCCGCCTCGAGTTCCCGCTGTAGCGCCCGGGCGTGGGGCAGCAGGGCGGTGCCCGCTTCCGTGAGGCTGATGTTGCGGCCGATGCGGTCGAACAGGTTTGCCCCCAACTGCTCTTCCAGCAGGGCGATACGCTTGCTGACAGCGGGCTGGGTGAGATGCAGTTTTTCCGCCGCCAGCGAGAAGGAGCCGGTCTCCGCCACCAGCAGGAACGCCCTGAGATTCTGGATGTCCACTTTGAGATTCCTATTTGGAATACAATATATAAAAATAATAAATTTGAGTTATCCAACTGGCAAGCCCATAATTTCATCAGCAGCAGGTTTTCTTAATTTTTCCCTCGGAGCTGGGTCCTATGGCCGGACAGACCTTATACGACAAGTTATGGCGCAACCATGTCGTCGTGCAGCGCGATGACGGCAGCGCCCTCATTTATATCGATCGCCACCTGATACACGAGGTGACCTCACCCCAGGCATTCGAGGGGCTGCGTCTCGCCGGCCGACCCCTGTGGCGGCGGGACGCCAACCTGGCGGTGCCGGATCACAATGTCCCTACCGAGCAGGCGGAGCGCAGCGGCGGTGTCGCGGCTATTGCCGACCCGGTGTCCCGGCTGCAGGTGCAGACCCTCGACGACAACTGCCGGGACTTCGACATTGTCGAGTTCCAAATCAATGACCGCCGCCAGGGCATCGTCCACGTGGTGGGTCCCGAGCAGGGGGCAACCCTGCCCGGCATGACCGTGGTCTGCGGGGATTCCCACACCTC
>CAYTDW010000500.1:0-3086 GCA_964436585.1 uncultured Halioglobus sp.
TGGCCTTGAGGGCCATCTCCAGGGTGGGGACCACGTGGAATACGGTGATGCCTGCCGCCTGGAAATCCCGGGTGCAGACACTGGGGCTGCCGGAAGACGTGGTGACAAATTTGATTCCCTGCCCGATCACGAAATCGATGATATTGCTGCCCTTGACATAGGACAGGGCCACGTTCATACCAAAGGGCTTGTCGGTCAACTCGCGCATCAACGCCACTTCGCGCTTGATATTGTCGAGTTCCCCCGACGAGGTCTCGATGATTCCCAGGCCGCCGGCATTGCTGACGGCGGAGGCCAGCTGCGAGCGGGCGATCCAGCCCATGGGCGCCTGGACGATGGGGTACTGGGTGCCGGTCAGCCTGGTCACCCGATTGTCGATGGTCATTTCCCGCTTCCTTTCAGCTCAAATTTTCCCGCTCAGCCAACGACCCGCAGCGTGGTCGCGCAAGCTATTCCTGCAACCTATTCCCGCAAGATGGTCTCACAACCGGTTCCCGCCAGCAGCGCATCGACCCGCGCCCTGTCGCCGCTGCCCAGGGCGCGATACGCCTCGTTGATCCAGCCCAGGCACTTGGCCTGGTAGGGGAATGCCTGCTGGCTCCAGTTGCAGCCATCGATCGGGGCCTGCCAGTGCTTTTCCCCCGCCTGCACCGCCGCGGCATTGGCCAGCAGCGCGGGCGCGTAGACCCGCCCGACCTCGCAGAGAATCTCCCTGAGGCTGGCGGGCAATTGTTCCGGCAGCTGCCAGTCGCCTTGTGTTGGCTCCAGCGCGGACAGGTCCTCGGCCAGCCCCATCCACCCCACCGTGCGCTTTGACAATTCATGGGCGATGGCGCGGGGGGTAGGATCGAAACCCACCAACTGGCTGAACTGCCCGAACAGCGCGAAGTCGCCGGCCGCGGGGCGCCGCCCCAGAAGAAAAGGCAGATTGGCAAAATGGTTCTCCAGCGCCTGCAGCAGGCGCCGGTAGCTGGCATCGATGATCGGCGCGGTGTCGTCATTGGAGCCCACGTAGCGCAGGCGCCCTACCTGGCGCTCGGTGAACATCTGCTTGAATTGCGTCCAGCTCGGGGCCGGCAGCGTGACATCCATATAGGTTGGCAACACGCTGCCCGCATTGTCCGCATCCGCGCCAAAATGCCAGCGGTAGTGGAACATGTACTTGGTGCACCACTCGTCGGCAAAGTCCTCCAGCAGGTAGTCGATGAATGCCAGGGCCGGGTCGGTGGGCAGCACGCTGCGCCCGCCGAAGGCCTGCTCCAGATCGCGGATAATCGGGGTCGAATCACTGCGGGGCACGGTGTTGCCTGCCTCGTCCCGGTACAGAAAGGTGGGCAGGAATACCAGCCTGGGCACAGGGATATCGCGCTGGCGCAGCACGGCCGCAGGATCACCCCAGATCATCTGGTAGGGGATCCGCCGGTAACGCAGCAGCGCCAGCATCTTTCTCGTGTAGGGCGACCCGGGGGAGCCGATCAACTCAACGGGGCTGGGTATGGCCATCTGCCTTTTCCTCAAGTGGAGCTGTTATTTGATCCGGGACTGGTACCGGATCCAACGGGCCATCTTCCTGAAAATGGACGGCAAGCCGGAAAAACCGGTCGCACATAATATTGACATATTCGATGCCATTATGCCACGCTGTCGGCGCAAAAGGGGGTAGCCACCCGGATCCGGCCCCCGCACCCGACCGGCCGTCTCACGCGGGCGCAACAGGAGACACTCCATGCGAAAATTAACCATCATTCTGGCGGTGCTGCTGGTTGCGACTGCCCTGGCCTACTCCCAGCGCGGCGCCATCGCCCAGCGCATCATGAGCCGCGGCGTGGATACGGTCATGAATGCCGACGCGCTGGCGCAACTGGGCGACGGCCTGCACCTGGTCATTTGCGGCGCCGGCGGGCCCATGCCCGACATCAAGCGCTCGGGCCCCTGTGTGGCGATCGTCGCCGGGGAAAGAATATTCATGGTGGATACCGGCACCAACGGGGTGCGCAACCTCGGCCGCATGCGCTACCCCCTCGGCCAGGTGGCCGCGGTGCTGCTGACCCATTTTCACTCGGACCATATCGACGGCCTGGGCGAGGTGGCTACCCTGCGCTGGGTGTCCGCGGCCAATACCAGCCCCCTGCCGGTGATCGGCCCCCAGGGCGTGACGCAGGTGGTCGCGGGCTTCAACGAATCCTATGAGCTCGATACCGGCTATCGCAATGCACACCACGGCGATGCGGTAGCGCCCCTGTCGGGCAAGGGGCTGGTGGCGGTCGAATTTGCCCTGCCGGAACCCGGGGAACTGACCACGGTGTACGACCAGGACGGCCTGGTTATACAGATGCTGGCGGTGACACACGACCCCGTCAAGCCGGCCGCCGCCTACCTGTTCAACTACGAGGGCCGCAGCATACTGGTGTCGGGTGACACCGTTAAATCCGCCAACCTGCAGCAATTCGCCCAGGGCGTGGACATCCTCGTGCACGAGGCCCTGTCAGCCACACTGGTGGGCATCCTGCACGACGGCGCAGAGCGGGCGGGCAACAAAAATATGGCCAAGATTACCGACGATATACTGAATTACCACGCGACTCCGGTGGAGGCCGCCGAGATCGCCCGGGACGCCGGCGTCGGCCGCCTGGTGTACTACCATGTAGTGCCGCCCCTGATTTTTCCGGGCGCGGAGGCCGCCTGGCTGGAGGGCGTGGGCGAGGTGTTTGAAAATCACACCCTGAGCCAGGATGGCACCTCCTTTACGCTGCCGCCCAATTCCAAAGAGATTATCCAGACGCAGGAAAAAATCTAGGAGATTGCGCATGATCGACCTGTACACCGCCCCCACCCCCAACGGCTACAAGGCGTCATGCACCCTCGAAGAACTGGGCCTTGAATACACTGTCAGGACGGTGGACATCCGTTGCGGCGACCAGCACAAGCCGGAGTTCCGCGCCCTTAACCCCAACGGCCGAATTCCCGTGATCGTCGACCGGGCCAACGATGATTTCGCCGTGTTCGAATCCGGCGCCATCATGATCTACCTGGCAGAGCAGGCCGGCAGGCTGCTTCCGACCGATACCAAGGGCCGCTCACGCGTG
>CAYTDW010000501.1:0-3081 GCA_964436585.1 uncultured Halioglobus sp.
CCCTGCAGGCCGCGGCGCAGCAGACCCGCAGTGCGCGTATCAAAGGCACCCTGTTGCAGGTGCGCTCCCGGGTCGCCGAGGGTCACACCCTGGCCTACGCCATGGGGGAATTCCCCGAGGTGTTCAACGAGATGTACCGGGCCATGGTCAAGGCCGGCGAGCACGCGGGCTTTCTCGGCCCGGTACTGGAGCAGCTGGCGGATTACACCGAGCAGCGCCAGTACACCGGCCAGAAACTGAAAATGGCGATGATCTATCCCTTCATCCTGGTGGGTGTCGCCATCGCCGTGGTGGTCGCGCTGATGGTGTTCGTGGTGCCCGAGCTGGTGGGGATTTTCGCCCACAGCCGGCGCGCGCTGCCGCTGCTGACCCGGGCGCTGATCGCCGCCAGTGACTTTTTCCGGGATTACGGTGTCTGGGTACTGGTGGCACTGGTGGGCGCGGTCTTCGCCATCCGGCGCTTGTTGCGCAACCCCGGGCGGCGGCAGCGCTGGCACCGGTTCCTGCTCCGGGTACCCGGCCTGTCCCGGCTGGTGATCGCCCTCGACACGGCCCGTTTTGCCTCCACCCTGAGTATTCTCATGGCCAGCGGCGTGCCGCTGCTGGAGGCCCTGCGGATTGCCGGCCAGGTGCTCACCAACCTGGTGCTGCAGGAGGACACGAGGCAGGTGGCGGAGCGGGTCGCGGAGGGCAGCAGCCTCAACCGGGCCCTGCAACAGAGCGGCCACTTTCCGCCGATGATGGTGCATATGGTGGCCAGCGGCGAGGCCAGCGGCGAGTTGGAAACCATGCTGCAGCGCTCCGCGACCAACCAGGAGCGGGAGCTGGAGATGACCCTGGGGACGATGATGAGCCTGTTCGAGCCCCTGATGGTGGTGTTCATGGGCGGTATGGTGCTGACGATTGTGCTGGCTATACTGCTGCCGATATTTGATCTCAACACAATGGTGAAGTGACCTTATGAAGTACACAGCGCAAGCCGCAAGCTCCCAGCGAGGTTTTTCCCTGGTGGAAATCCTGGTGGTGCTGGTGATTATGGGACTGCTGATCAGCATCGTGGCCCCAAATGTTATCGACCGTCTGGGGGATGCTCGACAAGGAAAGGCCAAGGCCGACATTCACACCATTCAAACTGCCCTGAAATTGTACTATATGGACAATAGTCGCTATCCCACCACCGAGCAGGGATTAGAGGCGCTTATTGAGCAAAGTTCTCTCGACCCCACACCCACTAACTTCAGGAACGGGGGGTATCTTGAGCAATTGTCACCCGACCCTTGGAATAAGCCATATATTTACTTTGGGCCAGAGCCAGAGGATCCAGGGAGGTATGAAATATATTCCCTTGGTAGAGATGGGCTATCAGGAGGCGAGGGAGAAGATGCGGATATTGGAAATTTGAATGAGGAACAGCAGTAACCCGTGAGGTCGAATAGCCAGTCCGGATTCAGCCTGCTGGAACTGCTGATCGCCCTGTTCGTCATCGTACTGGTGACCTCCCTGGTCAGTCTCAACCTGAGTTCCGGCGGGCGAGACATCGAGCTGGAGGCCAGGGTGCGCAACCTGGCGGATGTGGCTGCCTACGCCCTGGACGAGGCCCAGCTGAGCGGGCGCGACTACGGCCTGCTGTTGGGTCAGGAGGTGGTGGAGGGTGAAACGCTGTACCACTACGCCTGGCGCGAGCGCTACGCCGACGGCTGGCGCCCGCCCGCCAGCGGCAAGGACGTCTTTGCCGAGCAGGTCCTGCCCGCCGGCTTCGAGCTGCAGCTTGAACTCGATGACTCCGTGTTCAGGGAGCGCGAGCTTGCCGGGAACGCGGACGAGGGCGAGGAGGAGAGGCCCCAGGTGGTGTTTTATGCCAGCGGCGAAACCACTGTCGGCCTGATCGATGTCCGCCGTCGCGACAACGGCGAATTGTTGTGGCGCGTGCAGTGGGACCTGCTCGGGCGCTTCAGCGTGCTGCCCCGGGGTGAAGAACCCGAGGACAGCCCTGGGGAATCCCTTGAAGAATAGCGCGGCGCGAGGATTTACCCTGGTGGAGGTCATGGTGGCCCTGGCGGTAGTGGCCATCGCCCTGCCGGCCCTGCTGGTGGCCCTGTACCAGCACGTGGATGCCACCGGCTATATGCGCGACAAGTCCCTAGCCCAACTCGTGGCCGACAATAAACTGGAGGAATTGCGCATCCTGTCGCGGGCGGGCCAGAGCCTGCTGCAGGGCGAGGACAGCGGCGTGGCCACCATGGCGGGTCGCGACTGGCACTGGTGGCTGGCCAGCCAGCCCACCGAGGTGACGAATTTCTACCGGGTGGAAATCGATGTCGCCGTCGACGAGGAGCAGCGCGAGCAGCCGCTGTACACACTGGTGGCCTTTTTCTCGGCCGACCTGAGGACGGAAGCGGAGACGGGCGGTGGCGGGCAGTAAAACGGCGGGCTTTACCCTGGTGGAGGTACTGATCGCCCTGGCGATCACCGCCTTCATTGCCGCCATCGCCTACAGCAGCCTGTCCACCGCCCTGCAGGCGGTGGAATCTACCCGCACCGCCGCCCGGCGCAGCTACGAGGTGAGCCGGGCCTGGATGATCATCTCGCGGGACTTGCGCCAGTTTGTCGCCCGGCCCGTGCGCGACGAGTTCGGCCAGCTGGATCCCGCCATGGTAGGGGGCAGCGCGGCGCGGTTTCCACTCAGCTTTACCCGCGGCGGCTGGCACAACCCCAATGATATCCCGCGCAGCAATCTGCAGCGGGTCAGCTATCGGGTCGAGGACGGCGCCCTCTGGCGCGACGCCTTTCCTGTGCTGGACCGGGCGCCTGACACCGTTCCCCAGCAGTTGCGCCTGCTGGAGGGCGTCGAGGTGCTGGAGCTGGCGTTTCTGGGCAACCTCACTGATGCCCAGCCGGCGGGTCGGGGAATCGCGCTGGAAACGCGGGGCTGGCTGGCCAACTGGGCGGCGGACACCGCAACGGGCGACGCCGAGTTGCCGCCGCCGGCTGCGCTGGAGTTCCGCTTGCAGCTCGACGACCTCGGGGAAATGAGGCGCATCTATGCACTGCCGCCGCTTTGACCGGCGCGCCCAGGGCGGC
>CAYTDW010000502.1:0-3078 GCA_964436585.1 uncultured Halioglobus sp.
CCCCAGGCCCGGGCTTTCTCCACGGTGCAGATGATCATCGCCGCCGCGCCATCCGCGACCGGCGCGCAGTCGGACTCGCGCAGGGGCGCGACAAAGGTCTCGGCCGCCAGCAACTCTTCGACTGACACGTCTCCACTGAGCTGGGCGTGGGGATTGGCGAGCGCGTGGCGGCGGGCACGCACCACCACCTCCGCCATCGATCGCTCCGTGGCCAGCCCCTGGTCGAGCAGCAGGCGCGCCTGCATCGCGGCGAGGGACACGCTGTCGACCCACAGGGGGGCGAGGTAATAGGGATCGAGCTGCTGGGACAGCACGAGGGGCAGTTCGCCCGAGGACGATTTTCCGAAACCGTAGATGAGCGCCGATTCGGCCTGGCCCATGCGAATTTTCAGGATGGACTCATACAGCGCCCAGGCCGCGTCCATTTCCACGTGGGATTCCTTGATGGGGGGCACGGCCCCCAGGGCATCGACACCGGCGACAAAGGCAAAAGCGGCGCCCTGCAGGTAGTCACAGCTGCCGGAGCAGACGAAGTCGACGTCCTGGGCATTGTTGAGACCCACCTGGTCGAACACGGCCCGCAGCTGGGGCATGATGAGTTCTACCTCGTTGGCGGCCCCGGCCCGGGCCAGGCAGTCGGACTGGCTGAAGGCGACAATTACAATTTCTTTCATACTGTCAATCCTTCCTGCCGGTAACGGGAAGTTTGCCGATCATATCGACCGGCACATCCGGCTCATCGATGGGCCTGAAATAGCGGATGTTGTCCATGGCGTAGCCCCACTCCGCCTGCGGCTTCCATACCGCCTGCACCCGCTGGCCGATATGGACTTCGCTGTTCTCGCACTCGCTCATCAGGTGGATGAAGGAAATATTGGCCCCGTCCAGCACCAGGTTGGCAATCACGAACGGCGGCTTGATGGGGTTGTTGGGTATCGGTATGGCAACAATGGTAAAGGACTGCACGGTCGCCTTGTCGGGCAGTACCACCTCCTCCCGGGTCGCCACGCCGCAGGCGGGACAGGAACCCCGGGGCGGGATATACACATTGGCACAGCGTGGGCAGCGCTGGCCGCAGAGCACGCCTTCCCTGATGCGGTCGAGGAAGCGGGCCGGCGCCCGGCCCGCGGTAAAGTTGTACTGCAGGTATATCGGCGCGTCGATGCGGGTGACCGGGTTGTCGTCGGTCACCGCCACAGTCGGGCTTGTAGCACGCTCGGCTGTGGTTTTACGGTCCACCAGTTCGAAACAGCGGATATCGGTGATAAACCCTCGGGGCTCGTCCGCCCAGACGACCTGCACCCGCGCACCGGTTGCGAGCTCTTCCTGGGCGGCGGCCGCCACACAGTGAATCATCGGCACATCGGCGCCATCCAGCTGGATCATCGCCCAGGCGAAGGGCTGCTGCAGGGGATGGGTGGCCCGGGGCCACTTGACCCAGCACCAGCTGCGGATCGTGCCCTGCTGGCCCACCTCGACAAAATCGTCGAGGGCCGCGGCGGTGTTGGGATCGTACTCCATCGGCGGCACGACGACCCTGCCGTCACTGGCGCGGATGCCATAAATGCGGCGATCCCGCAGGCCGGTGAGGAACCGGCCCACCACCGGGCCGGTGGAACGGGTATAGGTGAAGCCCAGCTCGAAGGCCTGGCTGAGAACGTCGGGCTGCGCCATGCGCGATAGGCTCCTCTGGATGCACCGCGCCGGCCAAACCAAGGCCGGCCAGCGCGGCGAACCTGGCTGAATGTTCGGGTTTACTGACAGTGCGCTGAGTATCGACCACTGGCCTGCATCGCTCAATGACCCAATGCATCACGCCACAGTGACTTTTCTGATCATGCCGCGCCGCTCGGGGGAGTCTCGTCACCGTGGCGCCCATGCGGCGGAGTCCCCGCTACGGCCCCGGGAAGTCGCCTTACTTGAACCAGTGGCACGGCAATTGCGCGGCGCTGCTGTCGCGCCGGCCAAAATGCCCGATAATGCCCGTCTCGCTGCCCGCCGGGGCACGCCAACCGCCACCGCAATCCAGGGGAGTAAGCCATGACCGTCGCCGCCATCGGGTATTTGAGAATTGAAAGCAGGGACAGCCCCGCCCTGATGGAGTTCGGCACCGGGGTGCTGGGCCTGATGGATGCGGCCCTGGACGACAGCCGCGGCGCCCGCTTCCTGCGCATGGACCAGCACCCATTTCGTTTCATGCTGGAAACGGGTGAGCAGGACCGTCTGCTGGCCATCGGGCTGGAAGCGCGCAACGCCGGCGAGTGGCGGACCAGCTGCGAGCGGTTGGCGGCGGCCGGGCACAGCCTGACCGAAGGCACGCCTGCGGAGGCCGCCCGCCGCTGCGTCAGCCGCTTCGTCCAAGTACAGGATCCGTCAGGCAATACGGTGGAGCTGTATCACGGGCGCAAGCTCGACTACCGGCCGTTCAATTCACCGGTGGGTATTCCCCGCTTCATCACCCGCGGCAGCGCCGGCGCTGACATGGGTTTCGGCCACGCGGTGATCCCCGCCCCGGCGCTCGAACAGACCACCGCCTTCTATACGGATCTTATTGGCCTGGCGGTATGCGACACCCTGCATCTGCACACTCCGCCGTCGCAGGTGGTGTTCATGCACGCGGACAACCCGCGCCAGCACTCACTGGCCCTTTACGACCAGCCTCACCCGGTGGGGGTGGTTCACGTGATGGTGGAGGTTGAGACCCTCGACCAGGTGGGCCTCGCCCCTGCTGCGGATTGCCGATGGTGGCGTCGTCTTGATCGCGGGAAGCGAGGTGCGGGATCCGGCCCTGCTGGCGGAGTTGAACCTGCCTGAGGCTGAGACAGCCATTGAGGTCCCAGCCGAGGTGCTCCCCTTCTTGATGGTGGAGGACAGCTGTGCTCGATGAACAGCAGTTGGGTGCGTATATCGACGCCCACTTCACCTCACGGCTGTTCCGCCTGGAGACCTTGAGCGTCTACGACGTCGCCAGTGATGGCGGGGACTTGGCCCGTTATCTGGCTGGCGAACCCGGTCCCGACATGAACCGCAAGGGTCCTTGGATGGAGCAGATCCGCAGCGAGGTGGCTCGGAACATGC
>CAYTDW010000503.1:0-3078 GCA_964436585.1 uncultured Halioglobus sp.
GCCGGGCCAGTGCCCTGGCCAGTTGCAGTGCCTCCGCGCCTGAGGCGCCCAACACCTCATCCACCAGGCCTTCGGCAACGGCCTCCTCCGTCAGGCGGGAGATGAAATCGGGCGCCCAGCCCTGCATCGGGTGCGGCCGGAAGTGGGGATGGCTGCCGCCGGGGGTGCCGTCCGGGTTGCGCTGCTGCGGCACGCCGCTGGCCAGTACCGGGGAGTTATCCGGCTCCACCGCCACCACGCTGATGCCCGGATCCGCCGCCTTGAGTCCGCGCGCCACTCCCTTGAGGGTGCCGCCGGTGCCAAAGCCGGAGACGAAGTAATGCAGCCTGTCCGGGCCCATGTCCGCGAGGATCTCCCGGGCGGTGGTGGCGGTGTGGACCGCCGCATTGGCTTCATTTTCAAACTGGCGACACAGGTAGTAGCCGTGGGCCTCGGCCAGTTCCCGGGCCTTGTTGAGCATGCCCGTCCCTTTCTCCGCGGCCGGCGTCAGCACCACCTGCGCGCCCAGAAAGCGCAGCAGTTTGCGGCGCTCGATGCTGAAATTCTCCGCCATTGTGACCACCAGCGGATACCCTTTGCTGGCGCAGACCATGGCCAGGCCTATGCCTGTATTGCCGCTGGTGGCCTCGACCACGGTCTGGCCCGGGCGCAATTCACCACTGCGCTCCGCGGCCTCGATAACCGCCAGCGCCATGCGGTCCTTCACCGAGCCCATGGGATTGAAGGCCTCCAGCTTGACGTAGACGTTGACGCCCGCCGGTGCAATTTTTTGCAGTTTCACCAGCGGGGTGTTGCCGATGGTGTCGAGTATGGTTTCAAAGCGTGCCATGACGATCTCCTTTTCCTGGTAGGTAACGGGCGCAGCCGGACAGGCTGCTTTACGACTCGTATGTTAGGGACCGAACGCTGAAGCCAGCGGGTGATCCCCCGTGGTTTTTCGGCTCTTTCCGCCAGGTGTCGCGCGCGGGACTTCGCCTCGAAGCAATGAACAGGGCTTCTATCTGCTGCCCGAAGTCCACCCCCCGCGGGCCTGCGGTCAAATGCGGATCGGCGCAGAAGTCCATCAGTTCATAGGCGACCACCAACGCCCGCAGTACCCTGGCGGCGGTCGACTGCGCCATGTCGGTCAGTAGGTTCGATTGTGTTTCCACGGCTGTGCCCTCCTCTTGCTATCGCTCTGGCGCCGACGGTCGGCAGCCTTCCGAAGGTTTGATAGTGGGCGGCTACCGCGGTATCGAGCGTGGAAGCCGGCGTGGTTTCAGCGCCGGGGAGCGTGTTATTCGGCAGTCTGGATGGATGAGGCGGCAAAGGGCCGGGTTCGACCTGCGCGCCCGGAGCTTTTATACTTGGCGGGAGAATCCCGGAAGAGACCGGTGATCCATGGCTGAGTTGAATCTGCGCGTGCTCGGTGAACTCAAAGTCGTGCGGGCTGGCACGGCGCTGGAGTTACCACCCTCACGCAAAACGCGCGGCCTGCTGGCCTACCTGGCGCTCAACCAGCGCCGGATGCGCCGGGAACAGCTGTGTGAGCTGCTGTGGGAAATCCCGGATGACCCGCGCGGTTCCCTGCGCTGGAGCCTGTCGAAAATTCGCAAGCTGGTGGATGACGAGGGACGCCCGCGCATCATTGCCGATCGCAACAGCGTCGGCTTTGACACCAGCGATGTCCGGATCGATGTACGCGAGCTGCATGCACTGGTGGAAAACGGCCTGGATGAGCTTGCCACCGATGTTCTCGAGCAGGCCGCCGCGTCCTGGCAGGGCAGCTTCCTGGAAGGTCTTGAACTCCCCGATTTCCACGATTTCCAGGCCTGGTGCATCGGCCAGCGGGAGCATGCCTACCGCGCCCAGGCCGCGCTGCTGACGGCCCTGTTGCATCGTCTCGGGGAGCACCCCGGTGAGGCGCTGCCCTACGCCAGCCGCCTGGTCGGCCTGTTGCCCTATGACGAGGCTGCGCGGGCGCGTCTTATCGAACTGTTGCTGCAACTGGGCCGCAAACCGGAGGCGGAGCAGCAGTACCGCCAGGGGCTGCAGAAACTGCAGGAGGTGGGTGATGGCGACGCAGACCTGTTGTACCGGGCCTGGCGGGGTGCGCCGGGCGGCGGAGCGCGCAGTCCGATGCCGGCCCGGCCGGTGCACCCCGCGGCAGTGCCAGCGCCGCCGGTGGCGCCTGCCGGAATCGGGCACACCCTGGTGGGGCGCGATCAGGAGCTTGCCCTGCTCCAGCGCCTGCTGCAGGAATTGCCGGCGGCGACCCGGGCCGCCGTGGTGCTCATCCGCGGCAATCCGGGCATGGGTAAGACCAGTCTGCTGCAGCACACGGCCAGGCTCGCCCGGGGCCTGGGCGCCGGTGTCCTCAAGGCCAGCGCCTACGAGTCGGAGCAGATACGCCCCTTCGCGGTGTGGAATGACGCCCTGCGCCGGGCGCTGCCCGACAACCCCACCAGCAGGCTGTTATCCAGCGGCGAGCGCATTACCCGCGACCAGGCCTTTGCCAGCCTCAATGAGATACTGTGTGAAGAGGCCAAAAAACGGCCAATAGTCATCCTTTTTGACGATGTCCAGTGGTGCGACGAGTCCAGTGTCAGCGCCCTCCACTATGTGTTGCGCGTGAGTCCGCGCCAGCCTTTCCTGCTGGTGGCCGCCGCGCGTGAAACGGAAATGCGCGATAACCGGGCATTGCAACAGGCGGTGCGCAGCCTGCGCCACGACAATCTGTTGCGGGAATTGCGGCTGGAGCCCCTGACCCAGGCCGAACTGGGAGCACTCATCGAGCGGGATTTTCCCGGTGTCGATGTCGCCGGGCTCATCGAACACTGCGCCGGTAATCCCCTGCTGGCGCTGGAGCTCGCCCGGGCGGAAGCGGAGGGGGGCAGTGGCGAGTCGCTGGCCGAACTGGTACAGGATCGTATGTCGCGCCTGGACGCCGAGGCGGTGGAGGTGCTGCTGTGGTCGGCGGTGCTGTCTCCGCGGATCGATCTGAAATCACTGGCGCTTGCGACTGGCCTGGCGCCGGCTGTCCTCGATGCTGCCATCGAGGCGGCTGAACGGCAGGGCATCCTGCATCCGGGACCGCGG
>CAYTDW010000504.1:0-3077 GCA_964436585.1 uncultured Halioglobus sp.
GATTTAAGCCACTTTCCGCTTCGATACTTTCTTTGCAGATCCAGGCTGTAACCGGAACCGAGGATGTTCCCGCCCAGTTAACCCCTGGCGTAACAGCCGGCGATCGACTCGCGCAGCAACCGCGCGGCCCTGTTGTACTCCGCGCGGATAAAGATATAGGCCACATCCGCCTGGATGGTATAGGCGGCGCAAATCATGCCCTCGATCAGCTGGTGCGGGTCACACTCCAGCAGCAGGCGGTCCTTGAAGGTGCCCGGCTCCATCTCGTCGGCATTGCAGATCAGGTACTTGTGGCCCGGCGAGGCGTCGGCCATCGGCACGAAGCTCCACTTCATCCCGGTGGGGAAACCGGCGCCCCCGCGGCCGCGCAGATTGGAATCCTTGATCACCTGGAGGCATTGCGCCGGACTCAGTTTGCCGACGGCGGCGCGCAGGCCCCGGTAGCCGCCGTTGGCCTCATAGGCGGCGAGGTCCGTGGGGAAGCGGTCTGGCCGCACGTTGCGGGTCAATGGCAGGTCAAGGCTCACGCGACACCTCCACTGCCGGCAAACAACTTGTGCAACGCCGCGGCGTCGACATTCTCGTGCAGCTCCTCTCCCAGCATCAGCACGGGGGCCCTGTCGCAGGCCCCCAGGCAGGTGACCGGCAGCAGGGTGTAGCGATTGTCGGGGGTGGTCTCGCCCAGGACTATGCCCAGCTGTTCGCCGATCTGCCGCTGCAGCTGGTCGCAGCCTTTGATCCAGCAGCTGATGCTGTTGCACAACAGGATCACCTGTTCACCCACCGGGCGGCGGAAGATCAGGTTGTAGAAAGTGGCGATGCCATCCAGCTCATCGGCAGACATCTGCAGGTGGCTGGCGATGGCGCGCAGGCTTGCGTCGGAGACCCAGCCGCGATGGGCCTGCACGATTTTCAGGGCGTCGATGGCGACGGCGGAGCGGTCGGGCACGTGGGCGATCTGGGCATCTATCTCGGCGATCTCCCCTGCGCTCAGGACGGGTATCAATGCGGTGGTGTTGCGATCGCTCATAGCATCACCGGTCCACGTCCGCCATGACAAAGTCGATGCTGGCAATGATCGCGATCAGGTCGGGAATCATCAGTCCCCGGCTGATCAGCGGCAACTGCTGCAGGGCGGGGAACGACGGCGTGCGAATGCGGGTGCGGTAGGAGGAGGTGCCGCCATCGCTCACCAGGTGGTAGTTGTTGATGCCCTTGGTGGCCTCGATCGGGAAGGAGGCCTCGCCGGCCGGGATCACCGGGCCCCAGCTCACATTGAGGAAGTGGTGGATCAGGGTCTCGATGTCCTGCAGGGTGCGCTCCCTGGGCGGCGGGGTGGTGAGGCGGTGGTCGCTCTTGTAGGGTCCCTCCGGCATATTGTCCAGGCACTGGCGGATGATGCGCAGGCTCTGGCGTATTTCCTCCACCCGCACCGCGGCCCGGTCGTAGCAGTCGCCCCTGTGGGCGACGGGTACCTCGAAGTCGAACTGGTCGTAGCCGCCGTAGGGACGGTCCCGGCGCAGGTCGAAGTCCATGCCGGTGGCCCGCAGGGAGGGGCCGGTGATACCCCACTCGAGTGCCTCCTGCGTGCTGTAACTGCCGATGCCCACGGTGCGCTGCTTCAGGATGCTGTTGTCCATGGCCATGACCTGGTAGTGGTCCAGTCGCGCCGGCATGCTGTCGATAAACTCCCGCACCAGGCGGTCCCAGCCCCGCGGCAGGTCCTGGGCCACGCCGCCGATGCGGAACCAGGCGGGGTGCATGCGCCCGCCGGTGATGGCCTCGATCACGCCGAACAGGCGCTCCCGGTCGGCAAACATATAGAACACCGGCGACATCTGGCCCACGTCCTGGGCAAAGGTGCCGTAGAACACCAGGTGGCTGGAGATGCGAAAGAACTCGGCCAGCATGATGCGAATCACCCTGGCCCGGTCAGGCACCTTGATTCCGGCCAGGGTTTCCACCGCCAGCACATAGGCCAGGTTGTTCATCACGCCGCCGAGGTAATCGATGCGGTCGGTGTAGGGAATAAACGAGTGCCAGGTCTGGCGCTCCGCCATTTTCTCGGCCCCCCGGTGGTGGTAGCCGATATCGGGAACCGCATCGACCACCACTTCACCGTCCAGTTGCAGCGCAATGCGAAACACGCCGTGCACAGAGGGGTGGTTGGGCCCGAGATTGAGGAACATGAACTCCGTGTCCGCGGTGGCCCGCGCCATGCCCCATTCCTCGGGCACGAACAGCAGCGCCTGCTGCTCGGCGTCCTGCCTTTCGGGGTCGAGGCTGAAGGGTTCCATCTCGGTCGCCCGCGCCGGGTGGTCCTTGCGCAGGGCGTGGCCCTCCCAGGTGGGAGGCAACAGGATGCGGCGCAGGTTGGGATGGCCACTGAAATGGATACCGTACATGTCCCAGGCTTCGCGCTCGTACCAGTTCGCGTTGGGCCAGATCTGCGCGACGGAAGGAACTGCGGGGTCGGCGTCGTTGACCGCGACCTTGAGTCGGATCTCCTCGCGGCCGGCGATATTGAGCAGGTGGTAGACCACGGTGAAATCCCTTGCCGCCGCGGGCCGGTGTTCGCGCAGGCGCTCGTCCATGCCGAACAGGTCGAGCAACATGGGGAAGCGCGGCTTGAGGTGCGCCAGTACATCCAGCAACCGCTCCCGGCTGACCCACAGGGTCGGGGTATTATCGGCCGAGGGTTGTGGCACAAAGGCGGCTGCGCCGAAGCGGGCGAACAGGTCGTCCACAGCGCTGTCCTTGCTCAACACCTGTGCCTGCTGCATCTGTATCCCTGGGCTGGTCGGGCCTCGTTGTTATGGAATGACCGGGTTCGCTATGGTTTAAACCTCATCGGGGCTGCGCAATTCCCGCGCCTGGTTTCTTTGTGCCTGTAACAGGTCCCGCCTTGCGGGCAGAGCGGGCTTGACGACGCGCTGGTCACCGGCCACCCAGCTCAGCGGGCGGCGCTCCTGAGCGATGGCCTCCTGCAACATCACCAGGCCCTGCATCAGCGCCTCGGGCCGCGGCGGGCAGCCCGGTACGTACACATCCACCGGAATGAATTTATCCACTCCCTG
>CAYTDW010000505.1:0-3066 GCA_964436585.1 uncultured Halioglobus sp.
TTGAAATCCCCGGCGATGATCATGGGCTCGTCCTGTGGCACGTGCTGGTTGATACGATCGGTCAGGGCCTGGAACTGGTCGCGGCGCTCCTGTTCGAGCAGCCCCAGGTGCACGCACAGGGTATGCAGGCGGGTCGAGCGCCCGGGGATCTCGATCACGCCGTGCAGGATACTGCGGCTGGAGCGCTTGAACATGGCAATGTCGATATTTTCCCAGCTCTCGAACGGGTGCATGCTGAGGATGGCGTTGCCGTGATCGCCCTTGCGGTAGATGGAGTTGCGCCCGTAGGCGTAGTGCGGCCAGCTCTGGTCCGCGAGATATTCGAAATGGGGCTGGTCCGGGTAGGAGAAGCGGCGGCGCTTGGCGGCGCTCTTGATGGCGGTGCCGTGAATCTCCTGCAGGAACACCACGTCCGCCCCGGACTCGGCGATGCGATCGCGCATGGACTCGAGCACGAAGCGGCGATTGCCGGTGCAATAGCCCTTGTGGATGTTATAGGTCAGGACGCAGATCTTGTGGTTCACGCAACTTCCTTACTGGTGGTGCGGTTGCAACATGCTATGCCGCCTTCCGTCGCTGCTCGATCGCCCTGGCAGACCATTTCAGGACGTAGTCGCAGCCGCTGGCGCCGGCAATGAACAGCACCGCGGCGGAGCCGGCGGTAATGGCTGCCTGCGGTATCCAGGGGTAGACCTGGGCGGCCAGCACCAGGGCGCAGAAGCCGATCTGTATGGCCATATTGGCCTTGCTCAACTGGCTCGCGGCAAATTCGAAGGGCCCGATCAGCCAGCGGTAGCAGGCCGCGCCTGACACGATCACCAGGTCCCGGGCGATCACCGCCAGCGCCAGGTACCAGGGCACCAGTGCAGTCATCGCGAAGCAGACAAAGGCGACGGTGACGAGCACCTTGTCAGCCACCGGGTCGATGGCGGCGCCGAAGCGGGACAGGGCGCCGAGGCGCCGGGCCAGGAAGCCGTCCAGTGCGTCGGTGGCAGCCGCCACCAGCGCCGTTGCCAGGGCCCACTGGTAATTTCCCTGCAGTATGAAATGCCCCAGGGGCCCTGCCAGCAGCAGGCGGGACAGGGTCAGGGTGTTGGGCAGGTAGCGCAGCATCCGCTTGATCAGGGCGCGCCGCCGGCCGCTGGCAGTGCGGGGGCCCTGGGCGTACTCGCCCCGTGCCGGTTGAGCAGGTACACCGCCATCTCGCGCAACTCGGTTTCGCTCAGGGGGAAAACGGGCATCGGCGATCGGGGGGCCTTGAGCACGTCGATAATGGCATTGTAACCGAGCCTGTCGGCCAGACCGGTCAGCGGCTTCGGATTCTCGCCCGACTCGTGGCAGCTGGCGCACTCGTAGTAGAGATACAGCTGCTCGCCCCGCCTGGCCAGCGCCGGCAGGTCCGCCCCGGCCAGCCAGGCGGGTGGCTTCGCATCGAGCCGGCTCGCTGCCGGCGCAGCGGCCGGTGGCGACCAGCCCGCCTTGTTATCGCCGGGGCTGACCCGGTAGATGGCGCCGGCGTAGTCGTCCGAGATATAGATCGCCCCGTCCGGTCCCTGGGCGATGTCGACCGGTCGCCCGGAGATATCGCCGTCCCGGTTGAAGCCGGTGAGGAAATCCCGTTGCTCGATTCCTCGCTCGGTCCAGTGCAGGGAGACGACCTTGTAGCCGTCCGGTACGCTGCGGTTCCAGGAGCCGTGCAGCGCCACCAGGGCCGTGCGCTCGTAGCCCGCGGGCCAGCCCGCGTCGTCGATAAAGGCGATCCCCAGCGGCGCATTGTGGGCGCGGAAGCCATGGGCCGGCGCCGTGGGCTCGCGCCGGTCCGCCAGCGGGTCCTCTCCCATGTCCGGGTCGGGTACGTTGGCGCCGTTGAAGTAGGGCCAGCCGTAAAAGCGACCCGCCTCGATGAGGTTCAGCTCGCAGGGCGGAAAATCGTCGCCCAGCAGATCGCGCCCGTTATCCGTCGCGTACAGCTCGCCGTTCCAGGGTGCCCAGTCGAAGCCCACGCTGTTGCGCAGGCCGGTGGCGATGACCGTGCCGCCGCTGCCGTCCGGCTGGAAGCGCATCATGGCCGCGCGCCGCTCGTCCTCCTCGACGCAGACATTGCAGGTGGAACCCTGGGCGAGGTACAGCAGCCCGTCCGGGCCGAAGGCCAGGGTTTTGCTCCAGTGATTGCCATCGTCCGTGAAGCCCTCCACCAGCGGCTCATAGGCGCCGGTCAGCTTGCCGCTGGCGCTGTCGAAGGGCACCCGTCCGATCTGGTGCGATTCGGCGATATAAAGGTAACCCCCCGCAATGTCCATGCCCAGGGGGCGCTTGAGGCCGCTGATCAGCGTGACCACCGCGTCGGGCTGCCCGTTGCCGTCGGCATCCTTGCGCAGCAGTATGATGTCGCCCGCGTGGGGCCGGCTCAGCAGCAGGTCGCCGCCCGGGGTGAAGCGCAGGAAGCGCGCCCGGGGTAAATCGCCGGCGTAGAGCTGGAGGGTGAATCCGGGCGGCAGCTGCAGGCCGTGTTCCACGTCGGCAGTGGCGGCCGGCCCCTCCAGGCCGGTCATCACGTTCAGGATCATGCGCAGACTGCTGCTGCTGATGGTGCCGGTGGCCATCAGCACCAGTGGTATGCAGGCCAGCAATACCAGGACGGCGAACAGGGTGATGAGTAGTTTCCGCAAGCGTTCCTGCTCCTCATTGTCGGTGGTGGCGGGTTGCGTCGGCGACGCGCGAGGCGCCGACTATACCATAGGCCGCGGGGGTGGAATCAGCGGGCCTGTAGCCAAAAAAAAACCCGGCAGAGCCGGGTTTGAAGGTGCCTGGCGGGGGAGCCAGGACTTTTGGGATGGACCTGTCAGCTGATAAATTCGGCGCGGGTGGCGGCATTGGCCTTGAAGGCGCCGCCCAGGGCGGTGGTGCGGGTGGTGGAGTTGGTGTCCATCACCCCGCGGGATTTCACGCAGTAGTGCACCGCGTTGATCGTCACGGCCACGTCCTCGGTGCCCAGCAGGGTCTGCAGGGCCACCAGGATCTGCTGGGTCAGGCGCTCCTGCACCTGGGGGCGTTGGGCGAAGAAGC
>CAYTDW010000506.1:0-3065 GCA_964436585.1 uncultured Halioglobus sp.
GGTGTGCGAGGAGATGGGAGGCGGTCTGCGGGCATAATGCTACGGCTGAAAAATGACAAAGTAATGGCACTTATGTTACAGGCATTCCCCGGCCCGGTATTTGATCGCTGAAAGCCACTGCAAACCCATCGCCGTATTTTTTTGAGTCGAGCTTTGGTCAATGTTTGAGTAACCTGTACCTCGGTAAACGAGCCTCCGAGTGTTACCAATGCGGATCTACGAAAGGGCGGGCGGTATCGGCGGCTTTGGCGGCCTCCCGACGCGGTGCCAGGTGTTCGCCATCTTACTGCTTGTGCTGGCGGCCTGTTCGGAGGGGAGTGGGGTCTGCCCGGTCACCGGCAAAGGTGACCAGGCGCCCAGTGCGGGCTGCTTCAACACCTCGGCGGAAGGCCTTTTACTGGTAAAGGGTCTGGACGGCAGGGTGAGCCTGCCGGGGGGAAGCAGTGAACCAGGCGAGTCTGCCCAGTGCACAGCGTTCAGGGAAGCCTGGGAGGAAACTGGCCTGCAGCTGCAGCCTCGGGAGCTGCTCCAGATATTCAGCACCGGCTTTCACCTCTACCGCTGTGAGCGCGGTGAGCTGTCGGGCGAGATCGACCCGCCGCCACGCTTCGAGGTTCAAGCCGCATTCTACCTTCCAGCGCACCAGTTCGATCGCTATGTCTGGCGCTATGAGGACCAGAAGGAGGTGTTGCGGCTTATGCTGTCGAGCGGATTTGGCAAAGCCCAGGGCGACCAGATCACCACGCCTGCAGCTCGGGGGATGCATATGAAGCCCCTCATCATCGGGCACCGGGGAGCCAGCGGCCATACCCCCGAGCATACATTGCATGCCTACCGATTGGCCGTTGCCATGGGGGCGGATGTTTTTGAACCCGACCTGGTGATCACCAAAGACGGCATATTGATCGCCAGGCACGAAAACGAGATCTCCGAAACCACCGATGTGGCGGACGTTTTCCCGGATCGCAGAACCGTGAAAGTCATCGACGGTAAAAGAGTTGAGGGGTTCTTTACCGAAGACTTCACAATTGCCGAGATCAGGACACTCAAGGCCAGGGAACGGTTGGCTTTTCGCAACCAGGGCGAGAATGGCTTGTACCCTGTAGCAACTTTTGAGGAAGTACTGGAGCTACGACGTGAGTTGTCGCAGCTTCAGGGCCAGGAGATTGGTATCGCGCCGGAGCTCAAGCACTCTACCTACTTTGCAAGTATCAATTTGCCATTGGAGGACAGGTTCATCGAACTCATAAAAAAATACCGGCTGGAAGGAGCGGGCGCTCCGGTCATGGTGCAGTCGTTTGAAGTGTCGAATCTGAAGTACCTGCGCAAGAAATTGCCTCATATCCAGATCGTTCAGCTGCTGGATGAGGTGCAGGAGCGTCCAGCCGATCAGTCAGCAGTGACATACGGCGACATGGCGACCGAAGCAGGCATGGAAGAGATCGCCAGGTATGCCGATTGGATTTCGCCCTGGAAGCCGTACATTATTCCATTTGATCCGGACACAAAGCGGCGGCTGCAGCCGACGCGCTTTGTTGAGCTGGCTCATGGCCAGGGTTTGAAGGTCGTCCCGTATACGTTTCGCAATGAGGATCAATTTTTATCGATGGAAGATCAGGGAGACCCGCAACAGGAGTATTGGCGATTTTTTGAGCTGGGTGTCGATGCGGTATTTTCTGACTACCCCGACACGGCCGTGGCCGTGCGAAGTGAATTTCTGAAGAATAAGAAAAGCTTCACTCCCACGTCATCGAAGGTTCACCTCAAGTCCTCACCCTGAGTCCGCGCCCGCAGATCGCGGTGTGCATGACATTCAGATAGAGAGGATTCGTGATATGAACAGATTTTCATTCCATTTTCGCGGCGGCCGGTCGGTGTTTTCAGGCGCGCTCGGATTGTCAGCGGCTTTCGCATTTGCCGGCAACGCCGCAGCAGCTCCCGCAGACTTCGGCAGCAAGGTCGAACAATTGCTTGGCGCCCAGGTCCAGCAGCAGTTTGGCTTCGGCCAAGCCACCACGGCCGCGAACGCCGGCGACAACGGACTCACCCGGGAGCAGGAATCGGCCCAGCAGCGCCAGGACCTCGCCAGGGGCCTGACAGCGGAATTCGTCGCCCGCAACGTGGCGTTCAGCGGCGACATGATTTCGTTCTGGCCCAATGACCTGAATTATACCCACCTGATGGTCTGCATCGAGCAGGGGCGAAGCCCCGCCGGCGTCGGCCCTGACACCGGCCGCAACGCGGGTGTGCAGCGCATCAACGTCACCCCCGGGCCTGACTACGGCAAGGTCGAGACCATCCTCTACGGCATGGCGGTGTGCGATGGCATTCGCACGACCCAATGGGGAACATTAGTGGCAACGGAGGAGACCGATGACGGCGCCGCGTATGAAATACTCGACCCGCTGGGGACCACGGGCTACTGGATCGCCGACCGCGGCGCCGCCGGCGCGGATGCTGACATCCGCACTGCTTACAACAACGAGGTTGCGAACAGCGGTGAAGAGCGCATCATGAAGCGCACCGCGCTGGTCACCCAGGCGTGGGAGGGGCTGGAGTTCCTCGACACCGGCGTCATGATCGGTGGGGACGAGGAGCGTTCGGGTTCCTCAGGGCCTGACCAGGACGGCGGGGCGATTTTCCGCTTTGTTCCCGAGGACTTTTACGCCTGCGAAGGGGCACCTGTACGCCCGGGACAGCTCTGCGGCAACCTCATCGAGAGCCTTGATGACTCGCCGCTGGTCGCCGGTACCAACTATGCGATGGTCACGCAATGCACCGGCAATGGGAACATCGGCCAGGGTTGCGAATACGGCCGCACCGCGGCCTGGGTCGAGATATCCGACCCTGCAAATGCCCGCAGCGAAGCCAATGCGAACGGCGCCACGGGGTATTGCCGACCGGAAGACCTGCATATCGATCGGGAGTCAGCGCTGTTCAAGGGTGGCGACGGTATGCTCTGGTGCTGGACCAACACCTGCGGCGGAACCGACGGTGAAACCCTGTGCGCCACCGAGACCAATGCGCAGGCAGCGGCTCGGGACCAGGTGCTCGTCAACAACGGC
>CAYTDW010000507.1:0-3064 GCA_964436585.1 uncultured Halioglobus sp.
GTTCAGGCGCCCTGGGGCTCACCACCGGACTGGGGTTATCGCTCCAGAGGTAGTCGCTGAGTTTGGCCACGAGTTGGGGAAAATGCTCGAACCTGGGGCGACCGTCGGCGGCCAGGGCGACCGCGGTCGACATGTCGGCGCCGGGCGCCCGGCCCACGCCGAGATCGACCCGGCCGGGATACAGGTTCGCGAGCAGGGAAAATACTTCCGCGACCTTGTAGGCGCTGTAGTGGGGCAGCATGATGCCGCCGGAGCCAATACGAATCTTGCGGGTGGCGGCGCCTATGGCCGCCAGCAGCACTTCCGGCGCGCTGCCGGCCACGGCCCCGAAGGCGTGATGCTCCGACACCCAGAAGCGTTCATACCCCAGTTGCTCGCACCAGGCGGCCATTTCGATTGTCTCGCGCAGAGCTGCCGACGCCTGGTCGGGAGCGCGGGCCAGGGACTGGTCCAGGACGGATAACTTCATGGGGATCTTGCGGCGCTCTGACATAGGAGCGTCAGTGTAACGGAAAAGCGGGGCGGGAGGTGGCAGCCACAGGCTCTGCACGCAGAGCCTGTGGCCGGGACTGCGTTTAGAACTTGCGGAACATACCGAAAACGACAACACCCACCGAGGTGTCGTAGAAGTCGATATCGTGGTCCTCTTCATACCAGCCTGCGGTGGTATTGAACGACCAATCCTTCCAGCCGAAGGGCTCCGTGTAGAACACGGTGCCGCTGACCCCGTAATCGTTGGAACCATCCTCGTAAGCGTAAATGGGGTTCTTCTGGTCGAAGTCGTACTCGCCATAGCTGGCGTTCAGGACATAGCGCCAGCGGTCGTTGTGCTTATAGATATAGTTAATCGACACTTCGCCGCCATCGTTCGCCATGGCATCGCCATCCAGCCCATTGTCGACATAGGCAAGGGCGGGGGTGACCGTGTGGCGCTTGTCCGAGGAGGAGAATTCGTACAGCATGTCAAAGCGGCTGACATCGCCATTGCGGTCCAACAACCTGCGCTGCGCATCGCTCAGCGCCAGGCTCTCGCCGCTGCGCTCCTTGTCGATATCGATTTCGGTAGCTGTGTACCTGACTTCCAGCCCGCTGCTCATGAACTGTTGCCAAAACACCCTGAAGCCCTGGCCGGTACGATCGGTGTCGTTGCGCCTGGCGCCAGTCAGGTAGGGGTCGCTCCACACCTGGGTATCGACGCTGGTGGATTGCAGGCTCGCGCCGATCAGGCCGGCAACGCCGATATCCTGGCGTACGCCCGCGAGTGTGCTCATGTCGAACGCCACGTAGTTTTCCAGCAGGTTGCCGAGAAACAGCTGGGTGCGGGTTTCCTCGAAGGTGTAGGACAGTTCGTAGTTCAGCACGGGGACCGCGCCGCCCTCGCTGCTGCCGGGATCGTCGGCAAGGTTATCGACGATTCTGTTCCCCACATCGACCTTGCCGCTGATGATACTGGCCAGCATGTTTGACTTCACCGATACGCCGCCGGCACCGACGTTCAGGTAACCGCTGAAGCCGCCCTTGTCGGGAATAACCACTGCCGCCTGGGTCGTAGCCGCGAACGCGCAGCCCCATGCCAGCGCCAGGCCGGCTGCCATTTTTGACGGGGTTGAAACCAGTTTCTTGCTCATAATGTGTCCCTTTGTTCGGATGCAGGTCGTTTACACTTCCACTCTTCTTCGGTCTGGGCGGATCGCGCGAATTTTACCTCATTTCAGCTGTTCCCATGCCTTCCGCCTCGGGTATTGGTAATATTTACCAACGTAATGCGGGTTCCGGGGCGCAATGCCCATGTCACTTGCGGGGCCCGATGACGCTGCATCGCGGAGAGCTATGAATCAACATCTGGAACTGCTGCTGGTGTGGGCCGGCGCCCTGTCGCTGCTGGGTCTGGCCGCCGCGCTCGTGGGCGTGCCCTGGGTGGTGGCCCGCCTGCCGGCGGACTACTTCAACCAGTCCCACCGGGCCGTATGGCGCGCGTGGGGAGATGAGCCCTGGTTCGCCCTGTTGCTGGGTGCCATCAAAAACCTGGTTGGCGCGGCGCTGGTGCTGCTGGGGGTGGTGATGCTGGTAACGCCGGGCCAGGGCCTGCTGACCCTGCTGGTGGGCCTGCTGCTGATGAATTTTCCCGGCAAGTACCGGCTGGAACGATGGCTGGTCGGGCGCCGCGGCGTGTTGGCCGCACTCAACTGGCTGCGCCGTCGCGGCGGGCATCCTCCCTTCGAGCCGCCAACATACTAATCCCGTGGCCTTGGCTTTATAATCGGCCTGAGGCAGGCTCCCCGAGGATTCGCTCCCATGCTCGAGAAAATGGTTTCAATCGGTTTCGACCTCGCTACCCTGCCCGCGCGCATGACGCTCAGGGGAGCCAGGGCGGCAATCGCCATGCCCGGCGATATCGACCACTTCCTGCGTGAGATTCGCCAGGCATCGAACGAAGTCACCAGGGAGATCGAGCAATTGATTGCTAGCGTCGACGCGGAGATGAGCCGGAAAGCGGCCCACCTGAGCCCGGCCCAGAAGCAGCAGGCCGCGAACCTCGCTCTCGGTGCCGCGGAGCAACACCTGAGTATGGCGGCGGTGAACCTCCTGCGGGCCCTGTGGCTTACCATGGAGTCGAACCGCAGCCTCCGCAACCGCCGCGACCCGGTTATTATCGAGCACGAGGGTTAGTGCTCCAGCATCGCCTGTAAGCTGTCGAGCATCGCCGTGGCGCCAGTGGTCAACGGAATCTGCGCCAGCACGAAGCGGTCCGGCCGCACCAGGGTTAGCGCCGGTTCAGCGCTTCGCAGAAAGCCCGCCAGTGACGGATCGTTGCCGCAATGGCCCGGTTCGCAAATTCTCGGCGCCAAGGCCCGCCACAGGGGATGCGACGCAACCTCGCCCGGCACCGCGGCGGCCCCGTGCAGCAGTGCGGAAAAACCCGGACCCAGTAACTCATCGAGGAGTATTTCGCCATCGCCGCCACGCACCAGCGGTTGGGGCAGCATGCGTCCGCCGCTGCAGTCCTGCTGGAACCAGCCACGCTGCAGGCTCACGTATCTAAGCGGCGCCACGGCGCTGGCAC
>CAYTDW010000508.1:0-3056 GCA_964436585.1 uncultured Halioglobus sp.
CCATATCAATACCGGTGGCGGATTTAATATTCACAATAGCCACCCATGGGCATAGAAATCGACAGGACCAGCTTTGCCGAGGCGGACTACCAGGCCTTTGGCCTGCGGCTGGAGGAAAACCTCGATTGCCTGCGGCAATTATTGGCGCGGCCGGGCTTTGGCGACGGCCCCGGTTCGCTGGGCTCGGAGCTGGAATTGTATGTCGTCGACGGGGCCGGCAACCCGCTGTACGCCAACGAGGAGATCCTGGTGGATTCGGGCGACCCTCACCTGACCCTCGAACTCAACCGCTATAACCTCGAATTCAACCTGTCCCCCTACGCCTTCACGGCATCCGCATTTGCTTCCACCGAGCGCGAAATCCTGGCCAGGCTCGACCAGCTCAGGTCCGTGGCGGCGCGCCACGGGGGACGCATAGTCCCCATCGGTATCCTGCCCACCCTGCGCCAGGCGGATTTCGGCCCCCACTGCATAACCCCGCGCCGCCGCTACCGCGCCCTGGTCGACCAGCTGATCAGGCGGCGCGGCGATGAGTTCCGGATCGATATCAATGGCGATGAGCCGCTCAGGATCGAGCTGGCGGACATCACCCTCGAGGGTGCCAATACCTCGTTCCAGGTGCATTACCGGGTGCGGCCGGCGGATTACGCGGATACCTTCAATGCTATCCAGCTGGCGACGCCGCTGGTGCTCGCCCTGGGCGCCAACTCGCCGACGCTGTTCGGCCGGCGCCTGTGGCACGAGACCCGGGTGCCCCTGTTCAAGCAGTCCATCGACACCCGGCACGTGGACCGATACAGCGCCAGGGAGCCCGCCCGGGTCAACTTCGGCCAGGGCTGGGCGCGGCGCGGCGCGTTGGAGCTGTTCGCGGAAGTGGTACGGATCTACCCGGCGCTGCTGCCAATCTGTTCCGCCAGTACTCCCGCCGCTGAACTCGCCCGGGGTATTACCCCCACCCTGGCGGAACTGCGCCTGCACCAGGGGACCGTGTGGCTGTGGAACCGGCCGATCTACGACAACGTCGACGGTGGCCACCTGCGCATTGAAATGCGCGCCCTGCCGGCGGGCCCCACTGCGGTGGATATGGTGGCCAACGCCGCGTTACTGATTGGCCTTGCCGAGGGCTTGCGCCCGCAGATAAACGAGTTACTGCCGGGGCTGCCGTTTGCCAGCGCGGAGTACAATTTCTACCGCGCCGCCCAGCACGGACTGGCGGCGAAGCTGTTGTGGCCGGGCGTGGGCCAATCCGGGCACCGCGAGCGGCCGGTCACAGAGATCCTCGCCGGCCTGCTGCCGCTGGCCAGGCAGGGGCTCGATGCCATCGGCGTTCCCGCGGCGGAGTCGGGGCGTTACCTCGATGTGATCGAGCGGCGCCTGCAACAGCAGCAGACCGGCGCGACCTGGCAGCGCGGGATGCTGGCACAACTGCAGGGGAAAATGCCCCTGCCCGACGCACTGCACCAACTGCTGGAGACCTATATGGGCCATAGCGAGGCAAACCTCCCGGTTGCGGAGTGGCCGCTGTGAGGCGTTTCAAATTTATCCGCGACCCGGGGCCGGGTAGCGGCGGCAACAATGTCGAGGAGTTCCTGCGCTGGCTGGACGGCCCCGCCTGCTTCTTCCTTTCCGGAGAGGACCCGGGGCGGACCCGGGCCCTGGTGACCCTCCTGCACGGCAACGAGCCCTCCGGGGCGATGGCATTGTGGCGCTGGCTGCAATCCGGCCGGCGCCCCGCGGTAAACGTGGTCTGCATCCTGGCCTCGGTGGTGGCGGCGCTGGCACCGCCCCTGTTCAGTCACCGCATGCTGCCCCGGGCGCGGGACCTCAACCGCTGCTTCCGGCCGCCTTTTGACGATGTTCAGGGCGCGCTGGCCCGGGAGATCCTGGAGATACTTCGCCTGCACCATCCCGAGGCGGTGGTGGACATGCACAATACCTCGGGCTCCGGTCCGTCCTTCGGCGTATGCACCCACATGGACCGGCAGCATGATGCGCTGGTGTCATTCTTTACCCAGCGCCTGATTGTGTCCAACCTGGGCCTTGGGGCGCTGATGGAGATCAGCGAAAGCAGCGTCCCGACGGTGACGGTTGAAGTGGGAGGGCGGCTCGATGAGCAGGCCCATGAACTCGCCTGGGAGGGCCTGTGCCGGTATTTCCAGGCGCCGTCGGTGCTGGACCCGCCCCCGGCGGACTGGGGGCTGGAACTGTTGCGGGATCCGATCCGCCTCGAACTCAACGACAGGGTAACGTTGACCTACGCGGAACAGCCGAGCGCCAGCTTCGATATCACCCTCAGGGCCGACATCGAACACCACAACTTCGGCACCGTGGGTGCCGACACCCTGCTGGGATGGGCCGCCGGGCCCGAGCGCTGCCTGTTCTCGGCCCGCGACGCCGCCGGCCGCTGCGCGGTCAGCCGCCTGGTGCGTATCGAGAACGGCAGGTTGTACCCGGCCCGGCCCCTCAGGCTGTTCATGATCACTAACAATGCGGCCATCGCCGAGTCCGACTGCCTGTTCTATGCGGTGGCGGACGACGGGGGCGCGATCAGCTGAAGGCGCGCCCACAGGGTGTCCTGATCCTCGCCGGAATCGGCCGCCAGCGCGTGTGCCAACTCGGCATCGCCCGGTGGCTCATCGACCCGAAGCTGGCTTTCCATCACCCGCACCCCGGCCTCGGAGGCGTCCCGGGCCGCCCGCTCGCGCAGGGCGAGGCGCGCGCGTAATTGCTCCGGCGGTGCCTTGCAGTCGATGATCACAAAGGGCTGTTGCAGGCGCCGCGCCAGCAGGCGAAAGCGATCCCGGCTGCGCCGCTGCAGGAAGGTGGCATCGACGATAACGGCGAACCCGGCCGCCAGTGCCGTCTCGGCCAGTTGCTCCAGGCGCGCGAATGTCCGCCTGCTCATGGCGCTGCCGTACAGCCGCGTTTCATCCGCCGGTTCGCTGCGCTGCTCCGGCGCCAGGCCAAACAGGCGCTTGCGCTCCACGTCGGAACGGATGCGCACCGCGCCCCCCGCGGCCACCAGCTTGTCGGCGACCGTTGACTTGCCGCTGCCC
>CAYTDW010000509.1:0-3052 GCA_964436585.1 uncultured Halioglobus sp.
AGTGTGCAGGGAAAAAGCGGGAATAGGTACCTGGAACTGCGCGCCGGCCGCGCTCGCCTGCGCGCTGTCGCCGCGGCGTACCATGGTGTAACTGCCCTCCATGCGGCCCACCGGTGTGGCGAGGGTGGCGCCGCTGGTATACCGAAAAAACTTGCCCGGCAGGATCAGCGGTTGCTCCCCTACCACGCCCTGGCCGCGGACCTCCTGCACCGCGCTGTCGGCATCGGTGATGACCCAGTGCCGCGACAGCAGTTGCACCGGTACGTCCCCCTCATTGCTGATGGTAATGGTATAGGCAAAGGCGTATTGACCCTGCTCTGGCCGCGAGTGGCGGGGCAGGTAGGTGGTTATCACCTTGACCCCTACCGCGGCCCCCTGGATGTCAGTTGCCTTGTTCATGGACGGATGTCGTTATCTCGATAAACTGTGACAGTTGCAGTGTTTCGGCCCGGGCCCCGGGGTCTATACCGAGCAACTCCAGGTGTTTCATATCTATAAGGCCTTTCAGGTTGTTGCGCAAGGTTTTGCGGCGCTGGCCGAAGGCGGTCTGGACCACCTGCCTCAGGCGCTGCGTATCGCAGGACGGCCAGGGTGATTCCCGCCAGGGCACCAGCCTGACAATCGCCGACTGTACCTTCGGTTGCGGGATGAAGGCCTGCGGCGGCACCTCGAACAGTTTGTCGACCGCGCAGTGGTACTGCGCCATGATCCCGAGCCGGCCCCAGTCCTTGCTCCCCGGCCTCGCCGCCAGCCGATCGACTACTTCCAGCTGCAGCATGAAGTGCATGTCGCGGATTATGGCGGTATCTTCCAGCAGCTTGAAGATGAGCGGCGTGGAGATGTTATAGGGCAGGTTGCCGACCACCCGCAGCGGTCCCGCGCCAGCCGCTGAATCCGCCAGGGCAGCGAAGTCGAACTTCAGCGCATCCGCGTTGTGCAGCCGGAACCGGGGGTTGGCGCTGTGGGCGGCCAGCAGACCTGGCACCAGGTCGCGGTCCAGTTCGATCACGTCAAGTCGGCAGCCGCTGCTTGCCAACTGGTCGGTCAGGGCGCCCTGGCCCGGCCCGATCTCCACCAGGTGTTCTTCCGGGCGCGGGTTGATGGCCCGCACAATGTCGTTGATGACCCCCGCATCCTGGAGGAAATTCTGGCCGAAACGCTTGCGGGCGCGATGCTGGGGTCTGTTCATGCTATTTATTGTACCGCGGCAGCCCGGTTTGACCATTACAGCGTGGCGCCCGTTTGCTAGAATGCCGCGCAATCTCACCGACCTGATGTCCATCCATTGGCGCGCACCTGATGACCCTTCTCCAATATTTTCGCCTGGTGGATACCATTGCGCGCATGGATCTGCGGGCGGATGCGGCCCGCAAGGGCCTCGGCTACATCTGGTGGGTGCTCGAGCCCCTGCTCTTCGTCCTCGTCTTCTATGTAGTGTTCGAGCTGATCATGCAGTCGGGTCGGGGTGACTTCCTGGGCTTTCTCATGTGCGGAAAACTGACGTTTATCTGGTTTTCCAAATCGGTAAACCAGGCCTCCAACAGCATCGCGGCCAACAAGGGCCTGATCGGCCGCATCAATGTGACCAAGACCCTGTTCCCCCTGGCCGTCATCCAGGAGGGACTCTACCGACAGGCAGCGGTGTTCCTGTTGCTGTTAGGCTTTCTCTGGGTGCGGGGTTACCCGCCGGGCCTGGCCTGGTTGTCCCTGGTGCCGATAATACTGGTCAACTACCTGATGATCGTCGCCTGCTCTTTCGTCGGCGCCTGGCTGGTTTGCGTGGTACGGGACTTCAGCATGTTTATTGCACTGGCGATGACCTTTCTCATGTTCGTCTCGGGTGTATTCTGGGACGCCCGCACACTGGGCGATCCGCGCACAGCCGAACTGGTGCTCGCCCTCAACCCCCTGGCGTTCATCATCGATGCCTATCGGCAGGTCCTGCTGCATGCCGCGGCGCCTGACTGGGTCCACCTGGCGCAGATCGCTTTGGGCTCTGTTGTCCTGCTGCTGATTATGGTGCTCATCATGCGCCGGTCGAGCCAGTTTCTCGCCCTGCGGGCCCTGTCCTGATGGCCGCGGGCGGCAGGGAGGTCATGCTGCAGCTGGAGGACGTCTCGCTCAGCTACCCGTCGCGGCGCAAGTCCTTCGACCACGGGGCCCACCACGTCCTCGACCGGGTATCCCTGCAGGTATTCGAAGGTGAAACGCTGGGCATTATCGGTCGCAATGGCGTGGGCAAATCCACCACCCTGCGCCTGATGGCGGGCATCCTCGCGCCTACCAGTGGTACCGTGTGGCAGCGCCCTGGCAGGAGCGCGTCACTGCTCACCATCGGCCTGGGCTTCCGGCCCGACCTGTCCGGTCGCGACAACGCCACCCTGGCGGCGATGTTGCAGGGGGCAACGGCGCGGCAGGCCAGGAGTTTCCTGGAGGAGATCAAGGAATTCTCGGAACTGGGGGATTCCTTCGAGGAGCCTGTAAAAACCTATTCTTCCGGCATGCTGGCGCGGCTCGGCTTCACCACCGCGCTGAAAACCCACGTGGATATCCTCTTGATCGATGAGGTGCTGAGCGTGGGAGACGCCCTGTTCCGGGAGAAGGCCGAGGCGGCGATGAAGAGCCGGATCAGCGGGGACCAGACGGTGGTATTTGTTTCCCACATGGAAGGCCAGGTGCGCGAAGTGTGCGATCGCGCGATCTGTCTGTATGAAGGAGCGGTGCTGGCGGAAGGTGATCCGGCCACGGTGCTCGACGCCTACCGCCAGGTCCGCTAACGCCGCCCACCCACGCTGATGGCGTGGGCCAGGGCCTGCTAGAGGCCTATCCCCGCCGGTTCGCCGGGGGGAATGGCTATGCGGGGACAGGCCACGGGGCTTACTTGATATCCACGAAGGCTTCATCCCGAATCTGCTGCAGCCAGGCGTCCAGTTCTTCCTGGTATTTGCGATTGTGCAGGTATTCGGCGGCCCTGGAACGGAGGGTCTCGGTAGTCACATCCTGGTCGCGGCGGCCCTCCCCAAGGACGCGCGCCGCCGAGGCACCACGATCA
>CAYTDW010000510.1:0-3042 GCA_964436585.1 uncultured Halioglobus sp.
GGGCGGATCTGGCGGGCTCATTTGGTGCCGGTTCGCACCAGATAGGTGCGCTGCAGGGAATATTTTCTATTCGCTGGGGCAGGAGAACCGGGATGGCAGTTGTCGCATTGAACCGGTTAAGCTGTTGAACGCTGTCGTGTCGAGGTATGGGGAATGAAAAAGCGGGTAGTAGTCTGGGGTACGGGTAACGTCGGCCGGCCGGCGATTCGCGCGGTACTGGCGCACCGGGACCTCGAGCTGGTCGGGGTCATCGTGTCCGACCCCGCCAAAGTGGGGCGCGATGCCGGCGAGATTGCGGGCGTCGCCAGCGCCGGCGTGGCGGCTACGGCGGATTGGCAGGACCTGTTGCAGCGGCTCAAGCCCGATGCACTGGTCTACACGGCCAATGCGGATATCCGCGGGGCGGAGGCCTTCATCGAACTGCTGGCCTGCCTCGAAGCCGGGGTGAACGTCGTCTCTTCCGCGTTCTATCCGCTGCTGTACCCGGAGTGCGGTCTGGAGATGGCGGTTGGGCCGGTGCGCGATGCCTGCCGCAGGGGCAACAGTTCGGTCTTTGTGTCCGGCATCGACCCGGGTTGGGCCATGGACATCCTGCCGCTGCTGGCCAGCGGCGTCGTGGCCGATATCCGCGAGATCCGCGTCCAGGAAATTTTCAATTACGGCCTCTATGACCAGCCCCGGGTGGTGCGCGAGGTGATCGGCTTCGGCCAGGACATGGCACAGCTGCCCCGTATGCTGGAAGAGTTCTCGCTGCGAATGGTGTGGGAGCCCATGGTGCGCATCCTGGCCAGCGGCCTGGACTATCCCCTCGACAGCGTCGAGACATTCGTCGAGCGCCGGGCGCTGGAACAGGCGGTTGACGTACCGGGCATGGGCGTTTTTGACCAGGGCACCCAGGGCGCATTCCGCTTCGAGGTGCGGGGTATCCGTAACGGCGTCACCCGGCTGGTAGTGGAGCACATCACCCGCATCGATGATCGCTGCGCACCCGACTGGCCCTACCCGCCCCAGGGGCAGGGTTGCCACCAGGTGCTGATCAAGGGCAGCCCGGACCTGGTTATCAGCGTGCACGGCCACGATGCGATTGAACCGGGTCCGGCCGGCGGCGGCAACGGCACCGCCGCAAACCGCATCGTCAATGCCATCCCCGCCGTGTGCGCCGCGGCGCCGGGGATTCTGTCGCCGCTGGAGATACCGCCCCTTACCGGCGCGGCGCAGATGCGGGCCTGAGTCCTTAGCCTCGAAGCAGCTCAGCTCAGCAGAGCAGGAATACCAGGGCGGCGGTCGCAAGCCCACCGCCACCGGCGCGCAGGAACAGGGGGCCGCCCTGGCCGAAGTGCTGCTCCAGGGTTCGCAGCGGGTCCCTGCCGGCCATGACGCCCAGGGAGACCGGTAATTCCAGCATCAGCACAAAGACAAACTGGCCCGCCACGGCCGCCAGGAACGCGGTCATCACCGGGGACCGGGACCCGGCAAACAGCAGTGCAAGGCTGAGCAGCAGCACATTTCCCAGCAGCCCGCCGATGCTCAGGCAGAGGAATTGTGCCCGGGTGTTTTGCGCAAAATCGTAGTCGAAGAACAGGGGGTGCAGGCGCGGTTTCAGGGTGAGCGCGGAGCGCGCGGCTGTCGCGCCCAGGAAGTGGCACCACTCATGCACGATGTGGCTGAGCGCGAGGCCCGTCAGGAACGCCCAGGTGACAAGCAGGTACGCCGCCGGCCCAGTGCCTGTCCACGACTGCGCGGCGAGCAGCAGCGCGGCCAGCAGCAGGGCGATACCGCCGTGGGCGATTGCCTGGCTGCCCAGCGACACGGGTGAACGCTTGCTTGCCTGTCCCATTCACCGGTCCTGCCTGAATTGATTTTTTGCCACGTTAGCAGACTTTACCGTAAACCGTACCCAGGCCGACAGGATTGGTCTGACTGCTTGAACTGGGCTTTCGGACGCCGTGCCTGCGGACGCGTGATCTGGTACGTTTACCGCGGAAATCCGGCGTAACATTCGCCGTGCAATCACCTCAGGGGGTCGGGATGCGTTTATTCATCAGGTTTGCGCCAATGCTGCTGGGCGCGGTTGTTACCGGCACTGCGTCCGCAGACTGGATAGAGCAGAGCAACGTCAATGCCATGATGGTGCTGCAAAGCCAGGCGAAGTTTGAACCCGAGTCGGTCGCCCGGGCGGGCCTCACCCAGTTCGACGCGGATATCATCGACCTCAATCCGGACTATAACGAGCGCCGGAACGCCAGTGACCGCCTGTTGCTGGCCGAATTGAACAAGCGCCTGGCGTTGAAGCAGGATTCCAGGGTACGCGAGGACCTGGAGATCCTGATCCAGGCCCTGGAGGACGGGATCGAGACCCGCCGCATCGAGAGTGCCCACCTGCTTCCCTACTACAATCTCCACGGGTTGCTGTTTTTCAGCTTCAATTTCCTGCTGGATCCCCGCAACGACAGGGCGCGCTATGCCAGTGCCCTCGAGCGCTTGCGCAAATACAACGGCAGCGTCGAGGGGTGTACCCCGATCACCGTGCTCGCCAGGGCGCGATCTACCGAGCGCTTTGCCGTCAAGGGCTTGCTGGGACCCTATCGCCCTGAACTGGATGCCGATCTTGCCGATGCGCCGCGCTATATCGCCGGTATCCGGGACCTGTTCCAGCAGGCGGGACTCGAAGGCTGGCAGGAGGATCTGGCGCTGCTGGAAACCCAGCTGGACGAGTACCTGGCCTGGCTGCGTGCGGATATGTTGCCTCGCGCGCGGCCGGATAACCTGCTGCCGGCCGAGGTCTACGCCAATCAACTCAAAAACTACGGGGTCCGCGCCGCGCCCGAGCAGCTCATCGCGGACGCGCAGTACAGCTACCGGCTTATTCGCAGCCAGATGGATGCCCAGGCTCGCGCGATAGCCGAGCAGCGCGGTTGGGATGACAAGAGCCTGCTGGGTGTGATCCGCAAGTTAAAGCAGGCACAGATTCCCCCGGACAAAGTGCTCGCGGTCTATAAACAGCGCCTTGCCGAGGTCGAGGACATCATTCGCCGGGAGGAC
>CAYTDW010000511.1:0-3041 GCA_964436585.1 uncultured Halioglobus sp.
CCTTTCTCCACGCGTCAAAGCCAGGCTGGTGGCGAGCCTCGCCGAGCTGCCGCATGCCTCGAGCCTGCTGTGTTATGTCGATGGGAGACCTGCGGGACTGGTTAATTGTTTCGAGGGCTTCTCAACCTTCAGCTGCAAGAAGATTCTCAATATTCACGATATTGCGGTGCTGGGTGAGTTTCGCGGCCTCGGCCTCAGCCAGTTGCTGCTGGCAGAGGTGGAAGCCCTCGCCAGGGACAGGGGCTGTGGGAAAATAACTCTGGAGGTTCTTGAGGGCAACACGGCGGCGCAGGCCGCCTACCGGAAATTCGGCTTCGACGCTTACCAGCTGGACCCGGCCCTGGGGCGTGCCCTGTTCTGGCAGAAAGCCTTACTCCCGTCGGCATAGCCGCTCAACCAGGCTTACTCCAGTAGATTGGCTCGGAGTCGCTGGACATCGGCGCTGCTCAGTTGCAGGCCCTGGGCCACATAGTTATCGAAGCTGCCCCAGGTATTGTCGATTTGCTCGAACGCCGCTTCCAGCCATGCCCGCTCCACTCCCAGCATGACCGCAATTTTGTCCGCCGTCTCCTCGCCTTCAAACAGGCGTAGCATCAACAGCTGCTTCCTGCGTGACTCCAGTGCCGGCTCCCTGCTGGCCAGGTAGTCCTGCATGATGATGTCCTGCGGCACACCCAGTATGCGCAGCAAAACGGCGGCCGCAAACCCGGTGCGATCCTTGCCGGCGGTGCAGTGCCAGAGCACCGGGGCGCCGTCTGCTTCCAGCACGGTGTCAATAAACTGTTGGAACTGAGGTGTAAATTCTTCCGCGAACTGGCGATTGGCCTGGATCATGGTGAGGTCGGGATCGAAGTCATCCAGCGTGCCTTCCTCGATGCGTGTCGAAATCTCGTTAAAGAGGTTGCTGTTGCCTTCGTCAAGCACCGGTATTTCGACCACGGCAAATCCGGTCTGCTCTGGCAGGCGATTGGGTTCCTCTGCTTTCTCGGCGCCGGAGCGAAAGTCTACGAAACTAGCCAGGTGAAGCCTCTGCAGCCCGGCCAGGTCCGCGTTGGAAGCGGTTGCCAGATTGGCGGACCGGTACAGCTTGCCCCACTTTACCTCGCGGCCGTCCGCTGCAGGGTAGCCGCCGAGGTCGCGAAAGTTGGCGATCCCCTCGAAGTTCAAGTGGCGATGGTTGCTGCGTGCTTCAGCCGCGAGCTCTGCAGGAATTACCAGCGGCGGGGAGGGGATAAACTGGACAACGGCTATTGCAAGCGCGCAGCTTGCCAGCAAAGCGCCGAAAATTTTCTTCTTGTTCAAACTGTTCCCTCCGGCCGGAATCCGGGCGCGCCAAGAATAGCATTGATAATCAGTGCCAGACAGAGCGCGCCCCGTCCCCGCATTTGCCAGTGACGGTCGATTTAACCATAATCAGCAGCCTGTTCCCCGGTGCGAAGATTCTCCCGATGGCATCCCTGCAAGACCAACTGTTGAAGGCCGGTATCGTCGATTCCAAAAAGGCGAAAAAAATCGTCAAGGAAAAGCGCAAGGAGGCGCGGAGCCAGCCCAAGGGCCATGCCCGGGTCGATGAAACCAGGGAGCAGGCCCAGCGTGCGCTGGCGGAGAAAGCCGAACGGGACCGGGAGCTCAACCGTGAGCTGCAGGCGAAGAATGAACAGAAGGCGATACAGGCCCAGGTCATCCAGCTGATCAGGATGAATCGCATAGAGCGCGCCGGCGGTGACATTCCGTTTCAGTTCGTCGATGGCAAGAAGATCAAGAAGATTCACGTCACAGCGCAGATCCAGGCTGAATTGAGCCGGGGACGAATTGCGATTGCCAGGCTGGAAGGGCGTTATGAGCTGCTTCCCGCGGCGGCGGCGAGGAAAATCATGCAACGCGATGAAAGCGCTATCCTGCTGCTCAACACCGGGTTACCGGTGGTTGCGGGAGAGGATGACCCCTACGCGGCATACCAGATTCCCGATGACCTGATGTGGTAGCCCCGAGAGCGGTCGAGGTCCCGGGCCAGCGCCACTTGCGCGCCGCGCGGGAGCCCTGGGCGGGCAGACTATTCCAGGCTCTGCTGTCCCGTGCCCGTGGGTGTTCCGCGTCGCTGGATGCCGCTCTGGCCCATGTCCGGTCTTGAACTGTTGTTGATCGCCGTCGGCAGGGGTTCCAGCTGGCCCGAGCCCCACTGGTGCTGGGGCATGTCCGCCAGCATGTCATCGACATCCACCAGGGAGACGAAGCCCAGAAATGGTTGTATGGCCTGTCCGCCCCCGGCATCACTGCTCCAGCGGGCAAAGCCGGTCGAGGTTACCTGATGTTGCCGATCGAGGGTGACCAGCAGGAATTCACCGTGCATATGTGCGTCACCCCAGTCCACCGACGCCAGGTCCGCGCCCAGGAAGCCCAGGCTCATGCCGATGGTGTCCTCGCGAATTTGCCAGTACTCCCAGGCCAGCACGTAGCCTTCACCCGCCTCCGACAGCCGAGCCGGCGGACCCAGCCGCGCCAGCACTTCGGTGAGGGTCAGGTCCTGGCCCGTGTCGGGCAGCGCATCCGGAGAGATCCGGGTGCCCAACTCATAGCGCCATTGGGTGCAGCCGGACAGCAGCAGAAGTCCCAGCGAAAGAACCAGTGCTAGCGCAGCATCGGCGCGGCGCTCAGGCATCCGCCGCGTCATCGATCCGGGTGGCAAAGTCTGTCAGGATGTCGTTCTCGTCGAAAAACAGAATGGCCCGGTCGTAGTCAGTGTCGATTGTCATGCGGTTATAGACGATCAGGATCACACCCTCGCCTTTGGAGCGCTCAAAGAGGTAGTACAACACCGTCTCCTCTTCCATGGAGATCACCTGGGAGGGCGGCCCCAGCAGTCGCAGCACTTCCTTGCGGGTGGTCTCCCCCCTGACCAGCCTGTTGGTGACGCTGTCCTGCCAGGTCACCTCCACGCCGCGTCTGTTTTCGTACTGGGCACACCCGCCCAGGAGGCCGGTGAAAAAGAGGGCGACCAGGCCGGTCACAAAGCTTTTGTTCAAGATAATGCTCCAGAGATG
>CAYTDW010000512.1:0-3039 GCA_964436585.1 uncultured Halioglobus sp.
CCGACCGGCAGGGCAACGTGGTGAGCAACACCTACACCCTGAACGCCAGTTTCGGCTCGAGTATCGCCGTGCCGGGCACGGGCATGTTGCTGAACAACGAGATGGGGGATTTCGCCGCGCGGCCGGGCAAGCCCAACCTGTTCGGGCTGATGCAGGGCGAGCGCAACCGCATCGAGGGCGGCAAACGCCCCTTGTCCTCCATGAGCCCCACCATCGTATTCCGGGACGGCAAGCCCTGGCTCGCCACCGGCAGTCCCGGCGGCAGCCGCATCATCACCACAGTGCTGCAGACCCTGCTCAACGCCATGGCCTTCGATATGAATGTCGCCGCCGCCGGCATGAACTCCCGCATCCACCACCAGTGGCTGCCGGATGAGATACTGGCGGAGGACGGCATCAGTCCCGACACCGTGAATTTGCTGCAGCAGAAGGGGCACAAGGTGGTGCTGGGGGGGCAGAGCATCGGCCGCACCCAGTCGATCATGCTGGGGGATGGCTGGTTGCTGGGGGCGACCGATACCCGCCGGCCCGAGGGCTGGGTAGCGGGGTACTGACTAGCGGGCCGGGGGCAGCCGCAGCTTGGCCGTCTGGCGGCTGATAGCCACCAGGTTGCCGGCGTTGTCCCAGAATTCACCATCCTCCTCGATCACCCCGCGGGTGAGATGGCGCGAGTAACAACGGCCCTGCAGGGGGCCGGGGGCGGGATGGGCCCGCACCTGCACCGTCAGCTCCACCGTCGGCACCCAGCTCAGCGGCCCGAATAGGGTAAATGACGGCGGGGCAAAGGCATCGGCAAACATCAGCAGCGAGAGCGCATCCGGCCCGGTGCGGTCACGGTGCCTGATCCAGCCGCGAAATTCGCCGCTGCCGTTGGGCTCGCGCCGGCTGAAAACCTCCACCCCACTGACCAGGCGGACTTCCACGCGCTCCCGGAAAAACTCCACGTTGTCCTGCCCGCTGGGAGTGCACTCCTCCCACGGCGGGTACTGCGGCCGCGGCGCGGCCGACCAGGTTTCCCCCGCCAGTGCGGCGAGGTCGGTGTAGGCCGCGGTGACCTGCACCTTCAGCTCGCCCTGCTGCCGCATCTGTACGGTGGCATGGGTCGTGTTGCGCCCCCGCCGCAGCACGTCGACCCGGCAGTCGATCGGACCCAACACCGCGGGCGCCAGGTAGAACGCGTTGACCGACAGGGGGTCCGGATGGTCCAGCGCCTGCCGCAGCGCCTGGCCGGCCAGCGCCAGGACGTAACCACCGTTGGGTACGGCGCCGATGCGCCAGCCCTCGCGCACGTGGCCGCGCCAGAGGTTCTCCCCCAACCGCTCCACCGCCGTGTCCTGTGCAAATTGGCTCATCCGGCCCCCACTCCCCGTTCAATGACCGCAACCGCGGAACGAAGCCCCCGCGCAGGCGCCGGTATTTTGTCCGGCGCCGGCGGGAATGTATATACTTGCCCGGTATCATGCGTTCTGGATATCGCCGCCCTTCATGCCCCTCCGCAGCCAGTCTCGAATCAACCCGGTCGCGCCAGCGGCGCTGCTGTGGCGCCTGCTGGCGGCCGTGACCCTGGCCTGCAGTCCCGCCCTGGCGGCCCAGGAGGTCGACCTCACCGGCGGGGTGCGGCAGCTTGAGGACCGCACTGCCGAGAAGTCGCTGCTGGAGGCCATAAAGCAGATAGAGTCCCGGGAAGGCGCCTACGCCGCCGACCTGCCGGAGCAGATGCTCAGCCTGGGGCTGGCCCTGCAGCAGCAGGATCGTCACGGCGAGGCGGTGGATGTCTTCAAGCGCGGGGTTCACCTGGCCCGTATCAATAACGGCCTGTATTGCCCGGAACAGGTGCCGCTGCTGCAGGGCGAGATCAAGAGCTCCATCGCGCTGGGCGAGTACGCCCGGGTGGACGAACTGCAGCAATACCTCTACCGGGTGGAAGTGCGCGGCCTCGGCGGCGGAGAGGAGCGGGCCGCGGCCCTGATCAGGCAGGCGACCTGGCAGTTCAACGCCTACCAGCTGGGCCTCGGGGAACAGGGTGCCGAGCGGCTGGCGAGGATGTGGGAACTGTACCGGATGGCCTGGAGCGACATCGAGGCCGCCAGGGGCGACACCGCTCCCGAGCTGCTGCCGCCCCTCTACGGGCTGCTGCGCACCCAGTACCTGATCAACCAGTACCAGGCCGAGAACCAGCCCCAGGACAGCGCTTTCAGCCAGGGCGCGGCCGGCCCCCAGGCTGACAACTTCTTCGCCTACAGGTCGCAGAACTACGAACTGGGCAAAAGCGTCATACTCGCTATTTACCAGGTTCAGCGCAGCGCCAGGGGTGAGGACAGCCCGGAGGCCTTCCGGACTCTGGTGGAGCTGGGCGACTGGGCGCTGTGGCACAAGCGGGTAGGTGACGCTGCCGAAATCTATCGCCTGGCGCTGGCGGAACTCGGCGACGGGGACGGTGCCAAAGAGGAGCAGCAGCGCGCATTCGGGGAGCCGGTGCCGCTGCCGGACATTCAGGGCCTGCGAACCCTGCCGCCGGCGGTGAGCGCGGACCAGGGCAATATGCTGGTAGAATTCAGGGTGGACGAGCGCGGCCGGGTGACAGACCTGGCGCGAACGGATACGAACACGGACATCGACAGCGCGGCCGAACGCCTGCTGCGGCTGTTGCGCAACACGAAATTCCGCCCCCACTTCGAGGGCGGACAGCTGGCGGGGAGCGACACACTGGTCAGGGCATATGACATCAAACCGTAATCCCGGGTATCTGCTGCTGCGCCTGGCAGGGATCGGCGCTGCCTGCCTGTTGCTGGGCGGCTGCCCCAGCGCCAGCACGCCCACCACGCCCCAGACGCCCTCGACGCCGCCCAGCTCTCAGCCGCCGCCAACGCCCAGTGGCAGTGCGTCCAGCAGCCCATCGAGCAGTTCATCCAGTAGCTCTTCCAGCAACTCATCGAGCAGTTCGGCCAGCGGCTCCCAGGGCCAGCCGGCGGGGGGTTCTGCCGCGGGCAGCCAGGGCCAGGGCGGTAATTGTCCTGACCTTTTGCTGTTCGTCCTGCA
>CAYTDW010000513.1:0-3035 GCA_964436585.1 uncultured Halioglobus sp.
CCAGATGCGCTACCTAAAGAGCTACGCCAGCCATGCTACGGGATGCCATGGCCCCCGCGCTATCGCATTCGAGAGGCCAGGCCACGGGCCCGAAGGGGCGCGATTGCAGATAAAGCAGTGGGGGGATGCAACCACGTTTGCTCTCCCAGGACAGCGATGCTTCCTTATCATTTGGGATCTTTCAGGCGTTCCACGAACGGTGCGCAGAGCATGCCATCCAGGCGCTGCTCATTGGGTGTATGCGTGTCCAGGCCAATTTTCGCAAGCTTTTGCTGCTCTAGTGGCACCGACTGATAGGTTGAAAAAAGGTAATCGAACCATGGCAGACAAGCGCTGTAATTTGAGTCGGTATAGCGCTGTTCTGCGAGGTGGTGCGTGCGATGGAACGCCGGGGTTACCACCAGGTAACTCAACCAGCGCTCCAGACGAATCGGGACTTCAACATTGCTGTGAGTCATCACCGTCATGATCAGGTCCCAGGCGCGATAAAGAATAAAGGCCTCTGGCGCGCCCCCCAGCAACCAGACCACGGCGGTCAGTGGCAAAGCGGCAATCAGCGCTTCAATCGGATGGTGCCTGAAGGAGGTAGATACATCGACCGCGCTGTCGGTGTGGTGCACTGCGTGAAAGCGCCAGAGTAAAGGCAGCTTGTGCATTGCAACATGTGTGCCGTAGCGAGTCAGTTCGAGCGCCAGAACAGTGGCGGACACATCCAGCCATAGAGGTACATTCGCCAAGCCGGAAAAAGGTCTGGCCTCGGACATGTAGAGAATTGAAACCGCTGCAACGGTCCCCACCAGGTGGTTGCAGGCGTAGGTAATCAGCGCCAGCCCGGTATTATTCAGCCAACGGGCAGCCGATATAGCGCCGTCTCGAGCAGGCAACAGCATTTCCAGAATCATGCCCGCAGTCAAGGCTGCAAGCGTTACTGCCGTAAAATCAATAAAGAACCTGGGGCCTGCTTCAATCATGGGTAGCGCTGGTAGAGTCTGGAATCTTAACTGCTGCCTGCCGGCGTAAGGCGCGAGGGTTGCGTCCTGCAACCCTGCTGTATCGACAATTATTGGTGTAAGGTTTGGGGGAATAGGACAGTCAGGTTTCGCTCACATCCGTCAGCCGTCCACTCCCGGTTTCAAGGGCTTGTCCGGGAACGAGCGACCGTAGAAAAAAACTATTCAAGCGCCTCAGCTCGGCTCATCGAAAATTTCGTTGCAGTACGCCGTGGCGCGGGGCATGCCGTCACTGGGTATAACTGCACCGTCGGCGGCTATATCTCCGGGATCTCCCCCTTCTTCTACCGCGTCACAATAATAATCATATGTGCAGGAGCCCGCCGTGATCGGTGTTCCGTCTTGAGTGGCTCCGTCAATGAATGTGTACGACACCGTTACCGGGGAGCCGCAGGTATTTATAAAGCAGGGAGGAGGGGTGGGTCCGTTTGCCGTGTAGGTTGCCGAGCCGTTGCAACTGGTTCCATCAATGTTTGGCGGCGCCATAATACCCGCGACGGGGCGCTCGCTCATGACGGCGAAAGCGGCCGCAATACCAAACGCGGCGAGGGGCGCTATCGAGCGTACCAGCAGGCCCCGCTTGCGTGAAATCCTGAACACCACGACCGCCAGCAGCAAAGCCAATAACAGCATGCCGTAGGTACTCATGGTCGGGATCGCAGTGGCCCCCCCTGCGGCAGACCAATTTATCTGAATTGTGGAAAAGCCAACCAGGGGGGTTCCAGCAAAGGCACTGGACACGAATCCCAAACCCAAAACCAGACCGGAACATATTCTCTTCATAGCGGACCTCTTTTTATTGGCTATAACCCCACTTTTAACGAGTAGACAACGTTTACCGCCCGCAGTCAACAATCGAAAACCTGAGCGCATTTACCAAACCGGCTGGCCACATGCCTGTCGAAGCGCTACCTGTAAGGATCTATCGGAGGTAACTTCTCCGGCGCAGGCGGTGGCGCTTCCTGCACTTCGGCGGGCTCGGGCTCAAGCACAATCACAGGCGCAATCACCGGCCATCGCGTCTTCTGCACCGTGATGGGCTGCAGTTCCTCCAACACCGCGCGCTCGGGCGCTTGCTGCACCGGAGCGAGGTCGGGCTCGGCTACGATCGCTGGCGTTGGCTGCACCGGAGCGGGCTCCATCGCGGGCGCTTCTGCCGGAGCTACCACCGGGGGTTGCTCCGGCGTGACCGGAGGCACGCCCTGCCTCTGCCTGAGGAGCGGCTCAGGGCTGGCCGGAGCTGCCTGCTCTGGAACCGGCGCTGGCGGCACGGTCGCGGGCACTGCCTGCTCCGGGATTGGTTCTGCCGCCGGTGCGGGTGCGGTCTGCAGGGCTGGCACTGTGATTATAGGTGCGACCGATGCCGGAACAGGCTCTGGCGCTGGTGCGACCGGTTGCGGCACAGGCTCGGCCGCAGTCACCGGTGCGGCCGGTGCGGGGACAGTAGCCGGCTCGGGTGTTACCGGCGCGGCCGGTGCAGCGACAGCCGCCGGCTCGGGCCCTCCCACCGTGGCGGGTGCCGCCTCTGCCGGGCCTGGTTCGGGCGCTACAGGTACCGGCTCCGGAGGAGCCGCCTTACCGGCACGCATCTCCTCCAGGGTATTGTCGACGACAGCGAAGAAGCGCCGGTAGAACTCCTTGTCATTGATGGTCTCTTCCGAAACTTTCACCAGGGAATCGGCGCTCTGGCCGATGGGGAGCGATATCGAACCCAGGGCGCTGAGGCCGACACTGGCGGAACTGGTGCTCTTCTTCAGGGCATAGGCGCTGAGCACACCGGTGGCGAACAGCGTGCTGCCATTGCGCTCGGGCAGGCAGACGATGGTCATCTCGATGAAGGTATTCTGGTCGTCCGCGCTCTTGTAGGCCTTGCGTGCCTTGATGCCGTCGCTGTTGCCGCTCTCGATCAGGTAACCTTGCCCGAGCAGCGCGCGACGCGCACTTTCGCAGGCCGTGGCTACTTCGGCATAGAACTTCACCTTAAAGGGGCTATCGATGGTAAAATTCTCCGCGGTGTAAACGGCC
>CAYTDW010000514.1:0-3022 GCA_964436585.1 uncultured Halioglobus sp.
CGTTCTTCAACGACGACTTCGGCGATACCTTCGGCATCATCTACGCGTTCACCGCCGACGGCTTCAGCTTCCGCGAGCTGCGCGATTATGTCGAAGCGGCGCGCTCCCGCCTGCTGCAGGTGCCCGATGTCTCCAAGATAGAAGTCTTGGGTGCGCAGGACGAGCAGATCTTTATCGAGTTCTCCACCGAAAAACTGGCGGGCCTGCGGCTCGACCTTGCGTCCATTCTGGCCTCCCTGCAGGCGCAGAACGCGGTGCGGCCGGCGGGTGTAATGCAGACCGACCAGGAGCGCGTGTTCCTGCGCGTCAGCGGCGCTTTCGATTATGAGCGCGACATCGAGGCGCTGACGATTGTAGCGGGTGACCGGGTCTTTACCCTTGGCGACATAGCCACCGTGCGCCGGGGCATGGTCGATCCCCCCCAGCCCATGTTCCGGGTCAATGGACAACCCGCGATCGGTCTCGCCATTGCCATGCGCGATGCCGGCGACATTCTCGCACTGGGCGACAATGTCCGCGCCGAGATGGCTGATTTCAGCGCGGATCTTCCTATTGGTATCGAGCCCACGCTGGTGGCCGACCAGGCCGTCACTGTCGATGTCGCCATCAACGATTTCATGACATCCCTGTGGCAGGCCATAGTGATCATACTTGCCTGTAGCTTCGTCAGCCTGGGGATGCGGCCCGGCACTGTGGTCGCGCTGGCGATTCCTCTCACCCTGGCGATTGTGTTCGCGGTGATGGATGTGGTCAATATTGATCTGCACCGCATCTCCCTCGGCGCGTTGATTATCGCGCTTGGCCTTCTCGTCGATGATGCCATGACCACGGTGGATGCCATGATCCGCCGCCTTGGCGCGGGCGACACCAAGGACCAGGCGGCGACCTTCGCCTACCGGACGCTGGCCGCGCCGATGCTGATCGGCACGCTGGTCACCATTGCGAGCTTCGTGCCGATCGGTTTTGCGCAGAGCTCGGCGGGTGAGTACACCTTTTCTATTTTCTCGGTGGTGGGCATCTCGCTCATCGTCTCGTGGCTGGTGGCGGTAATTTTCGCGCCCCTGATTGGCAAGGCCATCCTGACGGCGCCGAAGGTTGAAGCGAACCCGAAACCGGGCAGGATGCTGGAGCTTTACACGGCCTTCCTGAAGGGCGCGATCAGGGCCAAATGGCTGACGCTTGGCCTGACCCTGGGAGCGTTCGTCGTGGCCATCCTGCTCTCCCCGTTGGTGCCGCGCCAGTTCTTCCCGGCGTCCGACCGGCCCGAGCTGACGGTTGATATGACGCTGCGGCAGAGCGCCTCGATCCATGCGACCGAGGCCCAGGCCCTGCGCCTGGAGGAGCTGCTGTCGGCCGACCCCGATGTCGATCATTACAGTACCTACATCGGGCGCGGTGCGGTTCGCTTCATCCTGACCCTCAATGTGCAGCTGGCCAATCCATTCTTCGCCCAGTTCGTGGTGGTCGCCAAGGACATCGAGGCGCGTGAGCGACTGCAGGTCAAGCTGGAGAAGGTGCTGGCCGAGCAATTCCCCGAGGTCGTGGCGCGTGTGTCGCCGCTGGAACTGGGCCCACCGGTCGGCTGGCCGCTGCAGTACCGGGTGTCCGGGCCAGACGAGGACCGGGTGCGCGACATCGCGCTCGAACTGGCCGCCGTGGTGGGCTCCGACCCGCGCGCACGGCACGTCAATTACGACTGGATGGAGCCGGCGCGGCAGGTCCATATCAAAGTCAACCAGGAGGAGGCGCGCCAGCTCGGTATCAGTTCGAGCGCATTGGCCAGTGCGCTTAATTCCGCAATTACTGGCACCGTGGTAACCCAGTTGCGCGATGATATTTACCTGATTAACGTGGTGGCGCGTGCCGAAGATGATCAGCGCGCGTCCTTCGCTACTCTCAGCTCGTTGCAGATACCCACGCCCAGCGGTCGCATGGTACCGCTGAGCCAGTTCTCGACCTTTGTCGAGGAGCAGGAGTTCCCGCTGGTGTGGCGGCGCGATCGTATCCCCACGCTCACCGTGCGCGCCGATGTGATTAGCGGTGTGCTGCCCGATACCGTGGTCGGTGCGCTGGCGCCCAGGATTGAAGAGTTTGCCGCGACGCTGCCCGCCCAGTACACGATTGCCACTGGAGGATTGTACGAGGAGAGCAAGATTTCGAGCGATTCGGTGTTCGCCGTCGTCCCGCTGATGCTGGTACTGATGCTGGCGATCATGATGGTGATGCTGGTCAGCTTCCGTCGCCTGGCCATTGTGATCTGTGTGCTGCCGTTGGGCCTGATTGGCGTCGTGCTGTCGCTGCTGGTGTTCAACCAGCCGCTGGGCTTCGTCGCTATCCTGGGTATACTCGCGCTCATAGGCATGATCGCGAAAAACACTGTGATCCTGATCGTACAGATTGAGACGGATCGCGGCGAGGGCAAAGGTGTGTACGAGGCCGTGCTTGCCTCGGCCACTTCGCGTATGCGGCCGATGATCCTGACGGCGGTCTCGACCGTTCTTGGTCTTATCCCGATTGCGCCGACGGTGTTTTGGGGCCCGATGGCCTTCGCCATTATGGGTGGACTGCTGGTCGCTACCATATTGACGCTTATTTTCCTGCCGGCGCTGTATGTGGCGGTGTTGGGCAACGAGGCGATTCCCGTGGTGCGCGCAGACAATGCCTGAGCCGCCAGATCGCACTGCGGAAGTCGCGGCCGGCGCCGTTGCCCGGCTGGATTCGACCCGCCGCAGCGCGCTGCTGCGGGGCGCGGCCTTCTATATGCTCTGGCTGGTGCTTATGCAGAGCCTGAAACTGCCCGATATAGCCATCGGCGCCGGCGCGACCGCCTTCGCAACCTGGGCAAGCCTGCGCCTGCTGCCGCCCGCCACAGGGTGCCTGCGTTTTGGCCGTCTGCTGCTGTTGCTGCCGCATTTTTTGTGGCAGTCGGTACGGGCCGGCGTTGATGTCGCGCGTCGCGCGCTGGCGCCGGGGCTGCCCCTGCAACCCGGAATGGTCCGTTGTCCGCTGGGCTTCGGGCCGG
>CAYTDW010000515.1:0-3019 GCA_964436585.1 uncultured Halioglobus sp.
CGCAATCACCGGTCTGCAAAATGGCACGGCGATCGCCGGCGATTTTATGTCAGCCGCGTCCTTTCTTGGCATTGTCGGCCTGATGTTTCTCGGCGGTTTCGCTGGCCTGGTGCTGGCCCTTGGCGCGTTCTCTGCCTGGCCCCTGATGCTGTTTCTGCTGGCCAAGCGGGTGCGCAACATGGGCAGCTATACGTTTATCGACGTCGTATCCCAACGGCTGGAGCGCAGCGCCATCCGCATTGTCGTGCTGGTCAGCAGTATTGTGGTGGTGATTCTCTACCTCATTGCGCAGATGGTGGGTGCGGGCAAGCTGATCGAGCTGCTGTTTGGCCTGCCCTATGAGCTTGCGGTCGTGCTTGTGAGTGTCCTGGTACTGGCCTACGTCACCTTCGGCGGTATGCTGGCGACCACCTGGGTGCAGATCATCAAGGCGGTACTGCTCATTACAGGAGTGACCCTCACAGCCTTCCTGGTGATGCGGGCCAGTGACTTCAGCCTCGATGTCCTGCTGCACAATGCCGCGCTGAACCACCCCCGGGGAGATGCCATCCTCGCGGCCGGGGTATTGTTCAGGGACCCGGTGCAGATAGCGACCATCCTGGTGTCCATGGTTTTCGGGACGCTGGGCCTGCCCCATATCCTGATGCGCCTGTTCACGGTGCCCAATATGCTCGAAGCCAAGAAGTCCGCCTTTTATGCCTCGCTGTTCATGGGCTATTTCTATCTCGCCCTGGTCCTGGTCGGCTTCGGTGCGGTGGCCCTGGTATACGGCAGGCCGGAATTTTTCGGGCCCGATGGCCAGCTCATCGGCGGCAGTAATATGGCGGCCATTCACCTGGCGACAGCGGTGGGCGGCGATCTGCTCACCGGTTTCATGTCGGCGGTGACCTTTGCCACTATCCTGGCGGTGGTGGCCGGCCTGACGCTGTCGGGTGCCGCCGCGATTTCGCACGACCTTTACGCCCAGGTGATCCGCAGGGGCGAACCGGACATCCGTATCGAGTTGAAGCTGACCAGGATCACCATGGTCTGTATCGGTATCATCGTCGTGATCCTCGGCATTCTGTTCCAGGATGAAAACGTGGCCTTTATCGCCACCATGCCGATGGTGGTGGCGGCCTCGGTCAACTTTCCAGTGTTATTCCTGTCCCTGTTCTGGAGCGGTCTTACCACTCGCGGTGCTATCGCTGGCGCCCTGGTGGGGCTGTTCAGCTCGGTGGCACTGATCATTGTCGGTCCCCAGGTGTGGGTGTCGGTACTGGGCTTCGAGCAGGCGCTGTTTCCCTATGACTATCCGGCCCTGTTCACACTGCCCATGGCACTGGGCGTTACCTGGATAGTTTCGGTTAGTGACAGATCCGCCAGGGCGGTGATCGAACGGCGCAATTACCACGAGTTGCTGATCCGCTCGGAGTACGGCCCCGGTGGCGCCGTCAAGGTGGCGCAACATTGAGCCGGGGTGCGTTGGTATGATGCCCTATCGAGTCCTGGTCGCTGACGATCACCCACTCTACCGCGATGCGCTGCGCAACCTGGTGTGCGCCGCCTTCGACGATGTGCAGGTGCTGGAGTGCGAGGATATCGCATCGGCCCTGGCCTGCCTCCAGGACGGGACCATCGACCTGGTGCTGCTCGATCTATCCCTGCCCGACGCCGACGGCCTCGAGGGTTTGCGCCAGATGCGCAACGCCAGCCCGGCCACGCCAGTCATTATCTGCTCGGCGCGCGATGATTCCGCGCTGGTGCGCGAAGCCTTCAGGCTCGGTGTCTCCGGCTATTTGCCGAAGTCGTCCGCTACGGATGTGACAAGGCATGCGCTGCAGCTGGTCAGGAGCGGCGGGGTCTACGTCCCATCCCAGGCCCTGGTAGAGCCGGTCGTCAATGAGGTATCCGGCGAACGCGGTGGGGAGAAAGGCACGGATCGCAGGGGCATGGACCTCACACCGCGGCAACTGGCCGTGCTCGCGTTGCTGGAAAAGGGTATGTCCAACAAGGCCATCGCGCGCGAACTGGCGATCGGCGAAATCACGGTCAAGGCCCATGTCTCGGCCATCCTGCGCAAGCTCGGGGTAGATAACCGGGTCCAGGCCGTGCTGGCAGGACACACGCAGAAGCCCTAAGGCCTGGCCAGCAGATGCTGCATTGCCGCTCGCAGGCGGGCGGGATCGACCGGCTTGGTCAATAGCGGAATTCCGAGCTGCTCCAGTGTCTCCCGCAGGGATGCAGAATTGTCGCTGCTGATCATGATAGCCGGTGCGGGCGAGGCGATTTCGGCGTTGATGGCAGCGATCGCCGCAATCCCGTTGCTGCCATCGCCCAGGTGAAAGTCGGTTAGTAACAGGCGCGGCGCACTATCCCCGTCGATAATCGTCGTCAGCGCTTCCTCCACGGCGGTAGTCGCTATCACCTGGCAGTCCCAGCTCTGCAGCAGGCGGGCCATGCTGCGCAGTACTTCCTGGTTGTCATCCACTACCACTACCAGGCTTCCATTGAAGCCCATGACGGGTTGTTGCGCCTGCTCGAGGCTGGGTTGATCGGCGGCCGCGGTGGCGTCGCCCGCCGGCAGCTCGAGGGAAAAGACGCTGCCTTTGCCGGGGGTTGATCGCACCCTGATGTCCGTGCCCAGCAGGCGGCAAATCCGCCGGACGATGGACAGGCCGAGCCCCATGCTGCCCTTGGTGCCACTGGATGCGCCGGGTGCGCGCCAGAATTCCTCGAAGATCTTGTCCATGTGGGCGGGGTGAATGCCCGTTCCCGTATCCCAGACCTCGATACTGACGCAATCTCCGCGCCGTCGCGCCGCCATCAGGATGCGGCCGCGCTCGGTATACTTGATGGCGTTGCTGAGCAGGTTGCGCAGTACCGTCTCCAGCAGCATGGCATCGCTGTGGACGCTCAGGCTCGCGGCTTTCACTGCCAGGGCAAGGCCCCGGGTCTCGGCAATCGAGCGGTACTCCACCGCAAGGCGTTCGAACAGCCGCTGCAGGCAGAAGTTACCCGGCTCGGGGTGAAGGCCCCC
>CAYTDW010000516.1:0-2998 GCA_964436585.1 uncultured Halioglobus sp.
GGCCGTAACGGCCGCCGGTGCGCTCGAGCTCGTGCAGCAGGGTCGTCATCAGCTTGGTGCCGGTGGCACCCAGCGGGTGACCCAGCGCGATGGCGCCGCCGTTGACGTTGGTTCGCTCGTGCGGGTAGCCCGTCTCGTGCAACCACGCCATCGGCACAGAGGCGAAAGCCTCGTTGATTTCCACCAGGTCGATGTCCTGCAGTTTCATTCCGGCGCGCTTCATCGCGTAGGCAGTAGCGGGGATGGGCGCGGTGAGCATCCAGATCGGGTCTTCCGCGCGCACGCTCATGTGGGCGATGCGGGCGCGGGGGGTCAGGTTGTAGCGCTTCAGCGCCGCCTCGGACACGATCAGCATCGCGGACGAGCCGTCACAGGTCTGGCTGGAGACGCCGGCGGTGATAGTGCCGCCTTCCGCCAGCGGCTGCAGCTCGGCCATTTGCGCCAGCGAGGTGCGGCGCGGGGTCTCGTCCATGCTGATGCCGTTGAGGGGCACGATCTCCCGGTCAAAGCGGCCCTCCGCGATGGCGCGCAGGGCGCGGGTATGGGACTCCAGCGCGAACACTTCCATCTGCTCGCGGGACAACTTCCACTTGTCGGCGATCATCTGGGCGGAGTTGAACTGGGACACCTGCACATCGCCGTAGCGGGCGCGCCAGCCCTGGCTGCCAGAGAAGGGATCGCTAAAGCCCAGGGGCTGCGCCGCGATCATGGCGGCGGAGATCGGAATTTTCGACATGGTCTGGACGCCGCCGGCGATCACCACGTCATTCACACCCGCCATGATGGACTGGGCGGCAAATGACACGGCCTGCTGGGAGGAGCCGCACTGGCGATCGATGGTGGTGCCGGGGACCTGGTCGGACAGGCCCGCGGCCAGCCAGCAGGTGCGGGCGATATCCCCGGCCAGCGGGCCGATCGCGTCCAGGCAACCGAACATCACATCGTCGTAATCCACATCCGGGATGCCGTTGCGTTCCACGATCGCCCGCAACACGTGGGCGCCGAGGTCGGCGCCGTGTACTTCCGCCAGGCCCCCACGGCGTTTTCCGGTGGGGCTGCGCACTGCGTCTACGATATAAGCGTCTGCCATGTCTTGAGTCCTCTGTAGTGATTAAGAGTGGTTAGGATTGGTTACGATTCAGCTGAAGGTTGCGCCGGCGCCAAGTGCGGCGCCGTCCGCGAAAATATAGTCGGCGATGCGCGCCTTGTGAAAGGCGGTATCGCCCCAGGTGGTGGCCAGGGCCCAGGCCTTCTTCATATAGATGTGCAGGTCCACCTCCCAGGTGTAGCCCATGGCGCCGTGCACCTGGATGCTGTGTTTCGCCGCCAGGTTGGCCGCCTCGCAGGCCATCAGCTTGGCGTGGGACACGGCGCGCGGCGCGCCGGGCTCATCGTGCGCCAGGCTGTAGGCCGCCCGGTGCACCGGCGCCCGGGCGTATTCCAGTCGCACCGCCACATTGGCCATGAGGTGCTTGACCGCCTGGAAGGAGCCGATGGGTTTGCCGAACTGCTGGCGGTCGCGGCTGTAGGCCACGGCCATGTCCACCATGCGCTGGGCCAGGCCCAGGGCCTGGGCGGCGCAGCCCAGGGCGCCGCGATCGAGTGCCGCCGCGGTGAGTGCCACCGCCTCCGGCCCGCGGCAAAAGGGGTCTGACCCCATTTGAATCTCCACGGCGAAGAGGCGGCGGGAGGGGTCGACGGATGCGTTGTGGCGCAGCGCCACCTGCTGCGGCGCGAGCGCGTACCAGGCCTCGCCCCGCTGCAGCAATAGCAGATCCGCCACGTGGGCATCCTCCACCAGCAGGTTCTGCTCCAGGCCCACCACCACCTTCGCCGCGCAGGCGGCAATGCGCGGCAGCCAGGTCGCGGCCAGGTCCCCGCCAAGCCGGCGCAACAGGGGGGCGGCCACCATTGCCGTATGCACCAGCGGCTCGGGCAGCGCCACGTAGCCGCACTCCTGGGCCAGCAGCACGAAGTCCAGCTCGCCCATGCCCAGGCCGCCGTATTCCTCCGGCACGCACAGGCCCGCCAGGCCCAGCTCTGCGAGCTGCTGCCAGAGGGCGGGGTCCCGGCCATCGGGTGTTTCCCAGGCGGCGCGTATCCGCGCCGGCGTCACCTCGGCAGTGAGGAAATCGCGCACCGAAGCCTGGAACAGCAACTGGTCCTGTGTAAACGTAAAATCCATACTCTACCTCGGCATCCCCAGCATCCGCTCGGCGATAATATTGCGCTGAATTTCGTTGGTGCCGGCGTAGATCGGGCCTGACTGGGAGAACAGCCAGCCGTCCAGCCAGGTGCCCACGCCCGCGGCGTCCGGCGCGTGGGGCAGCAGCTCCGCCCGGGCGCCGAGAATGCTCATGGCGGTGGCGTGCATGTTCTGGTCCAGCTCCGACCAGAAGATCTTGTTGGTGGAGGACTCGGCCCCGATCCTGCCGCCCTGGCCCAGGCGGCAGGCGGTCTGGTAGGTGGCGAGGCAGTAACTCTCGGCATCGAGATACGCGCGGATCACCGCATCCTTTACCCCCGGGTCTCCCTCCGCGGAGGCGCGATTGGCTTTATACAGCTCCACCAGGCGCCGAGCGGTTTCCTGGAAGCGGGCCGGCGAGCGCAACATCAGGCCCCGCTCGAAACCGGCGGTGGCCATCGCCACCTGCCAGCCGGCGCCCTCGTCCCCGAGGCGATTTTCCTCGGCGACCTCGACCTCATCGAAGAACACCTCGGCAAAACCCGGCAGGCCATCCAGCTGCGGAATCGGGCGCACGGTGATGCCCGGCGTGTCCAGGGGCACCAGGATAAAGGTCAGGCCGTGATGGCGGGAGGAGTCGGGGTCGGTGCGGAACATGCCGAACAGCCAGTCTGCCCAGACCGCCCGGGTCGACCAGATTTTCTGGCCGTTGATCACGTAGCGATCACCGCGCAGCTCCGCCCGGGCGCGGATGGCGGCCATGTCGGAACCGGCATTGGGCTCGGACCAGCCCTGGGCCCACACTTCCTCGCC
>CAYTDW010000517.1:0-2993 GCA_964436585.1 uncultured Halioglobus sp.
AGGCCGGCCACTCCGTTTTTGAACTGGCCAAGGGCGACCACCACGACCACATGGTGTGCCTGGGCTCGGGTGAGGTCGTGGAGTTTTCGGACCCGGTCATCGAAAAACGCCAGCGCGAAATCGCCGCCGAACACGGCTATGACCTGGTAGACCACTCACTGGTGCTGTACGTGCGCAAAAAGCAGCAGGAAGACTGATCAGCCGGCTGCGGCGGCACTAGTTTTCCAGCATCTCCCGGGCGTGAGCCCGGGTCTGGGCGGTAATCTTCACGCCACCGAGCATCCGCGCAATCTCCTCGATCTTCTCCTCGCCCTGCAGCCGGCTCATGCTGGTCTGCACCGTCTTCCCCTCGATGAGTTTGCTCACCCGGAGGTGCTGGTGGCCCTGGGCCGCGACCTGGGGCAGGTGGGTGACGCACAGCACCTGGGCCTGTTCCGCGAGGGTGCGCAGGAGCTTGCCCACCACCTCCGCCACCGCGCCGCCGATGCCCACGTCCACCTCGTCAAACACCATGCTCGGGACTGTGCCGCTGCTGGCCGTGACCACCTGGATGGCCAGGCTGATGCGCGACAGCTCACCGCCCGAGGCAATCCTGCCGAGGGGTTGAGTGGGGGCGCCGGGAATCGTGCTGATCAGAAACTCGATATCCTCGCTGCCATGAGGGTGAGGATCCCTGCCGGCACGGGGGGTGAGGGCGATTTCCAGCTCGCACTGGGCCATCGCCAGTGAGGCCAGCAGGTTCCTGGCCTGCCTGACCAGCTTGCTCGCGGCGGTGCGCCGCTGCTTGCCCAGCCGGGCGGCGCTGCTGGTATAACGTGCGGCCAGCGCGGCCAGTTGCCCGGTCAGTTGCTCGATGCGCTGGCCGCCCTCGGCCAGTTCCTGTAATTCCTGCTGCAGCCGCAGTTGCAACGCGCCCACCGCTTCCGGCATTACCCGGTGCTTGCGCGCCACGTCGTAGATCGCCGTCAGGCGCTGCTCGACCTGGGCCAGGCGTTGCGGGTCGATCTCGACACTGTCGATATGGTGCTGGATCTCGCTGCCGGCCTCGTTGAGCGCGATGGCCGCGGAGTCAAGCAGTTCCCGTGCGTTGGCGGCCGCCTTCGTCGCCTGGGCATCGGTGCTCAACAGTTGCAGCGCCCTGCGCACGCCGCTTTCATGTTCCTCGCACAGCTCCAGCGCCTGGTGGGAGGCAAGCAATATCTGCTCGGCGTTGGCCAGGAGCTTGAGTTCGCGCTCCAGGCGGCCAAGTTCCCCCTCTCGCAGGCTGAGTTCATCCAGTTCATCCACCTGGTAGGCCAGCAGCTGGGCACGGGCGGTCTGCTCGTTGCGGCTGCTGGTCAAAAGTTCCAGCTCGCGCTGCCCCCGCAGCCAGTCCGAGGCAACCTGCTCGACTTCGGCGGCCAGCGGCAGGTGGCCGGCGTAGGCGTCCAGCAGCTGCCGCTGCACCGGCTTGCGCAGCAGGGACTGGTGTTCGTGCTGGCTGTGGATATCGATCAGCAGGGCGCCCAGTTCGGCGCAATCCTGCAGGGTGGAGGCGGTGCCGTTGATATAGGCGCGACTGCGCCCCTCGGCAGTGACGATCCGGCGCAGCAGGCATTCATCGCCGGTCAGCAGGTCGCGCCCCTGCAGCCAGGCACTGGCCTGGGGGATGGCGGCGACGTCAAAACCGGCGACGATTTCCGCCCGCTCGCAACCGTGGCGCACACTCTTCGGGTCGGCCCGGTCCCCCAGGCAAAGGCCCAGGGCATCGAGCATGATGGACTTGCCGGCCCCGGTCTCGCCGGTGATGACCGTCATGCCGCGGGCAAAATCGACTTCCAGCGCGGAGACGATGGTGTAATTGCTGATACTGATGTGGGTGAGCATTGCGGCAGCCTGCAGGTTTTGCCCGTTATACCGTAGATAACCGGCGGCATAAACACCCCGTCCGTCCACCGCGGCGGTCCACGCCACTTTGTAAATGGCAGGCGCTGTGATAAAACCGGTATTGAAAGCGCGAGGCATGCGGAATGGTGTATGGCTGAAATCTCGGAGCGGGCCCGGATATTGTTGAAGACGCTGGTTGAGCGCCATATCCGCGATGGGCAACCGGTGGGTTCCAGGACCCTGCTGGAGGAGGCTGGCCTGCCCGTCAGCGCCGCCACCATCCGCAATGTCATGTCAGACCTGGAGGAAAAGGGCTACCTGCACTCGCCGCACACTTCGGCGGGTCGGGTGCCCACGGCCATGGGCTACCGCCTGTTCGTCGACACCCTGTTGCAGGTGCGGCCGCTGGATGACGAGGCCCTCGCGCGTATGCGCGCCGAGCTCAACCCCGACAAGTCGGCCAGCGACCTGGTGCAGACCGCCTCGGCGCTGCTGTCGAGCATCACCGCCCAGGCCGGCCTGGTCACGGTACCCCGGCAGGAGGCGAACCAGTTGCGCCAGGTGGAGTTCCTGCCCCTGTCCGGTGACAGGGTACTGGTGATACTGGTGATCAATGAAAGGGAGGTACAGAACCGGATTATCCATACCCAGCGACCCTTCACCGAGGCCCAGCTGCGGGAAGCGGCCAGCATGGTGAACCAGCGCTTCGCCGGTCAGCCGCTGCGCCTGGTCAAGGAGCGGATCCTGCGGGAAATGGAGGATGCCCGCAGCCGCATCGACAGCTACCTGCAGGCCTCACTGGACCTGGCCAGCCAGGCCCTGGACCAGGGGCAGGAAGGCGACGATTGCGTGGTAGTGGGCGAATCGCGCCTGCTGGATTACGCCACGCCGGAGGAGATGCTCCAGCTGCGGGGCCTGTTTGAGACCTTCGAGAAAAAGAAGGATTTGCTGCACCTGCTGGAGCGCTGCAGCCGGGCCCAGGGCATCCAGATATTCATCGGCGAAGAGGCGGGCTACAAGGTGTTCGGCAATTACAGTGTCATCACTGCCCCCTACAACGACGGCGACCGGATACTGGGGGTGCTGGGGGTGATCGGCGCCCAGCGCATGGCCTACGAGCGGGTGAT
>CAYTDW010000518.1:0-2993 GCA_964436585.1 uncultured Halioglobus sp.
AGTGGAGATGGTCATCAACGCGGGGCGGATGCGTTTCAGCCCGGCGGCGACTACCGCATCCTGGATGTCGTGGACGGACTGGAACCGGGCCTCGTCGAAAATGCCTTCCAGGTAAGTGGCCATGACCACGCCATCATCATCGATCACGCCAAACAGCACCAGGAAACCTACCCATACCGCCACCGAGAGGTTCGCGCCCCACAGTGCCAGCATGATGAAGCCGCCGGCAGCGCAGACCAGGATATTGAAATAGATGATGGGCGCGACCCACCAGCGCCGGAATCCCAGGTACAGCATCACGAACATGATCGCCAGGCACACCGGCACCAGAATCTGCATCCTGGCCATGGCGCGCACCTGGTTTTCGAACTGGCCGCTCCATTCCCAGTAGTAACCGGCCGGCAACTGCAGCCGGCCTTCCTGCAGTGCGGCTTGCAATGCGCGCTCGGCGTCTTCCACCACGCTTACCTCGTCGCGATCGCGCGTGTTCATGGTCACGTAGCCCACCAGCAGGCCACGCTCGCCCTTGATTTCCTGCGGGCCCAGCACACTGCGTATGGTGACTACCTGCGCCAGCGGCACCTGCACGCCGCTGCTGGTGGGCACGAGGATTTTCTCCAGCTCCGGGATATCCTCGCGAAATTCGCGCAGGTAGCGCACCCGTACCGGATAGCGCTCGCGCCCCTCCACGGACTCCATCAGGTTCATCCCGCCGATGGCCACCTCGATCACATCCTGCACGTCGCGAATATTGACTCCGTAGCGCGCGATGCGCTCCCGGTCGATCTCGAATTCCAGGTAGGGTTTGCCGACGATGCGGTCGGCGACGACATCGATGGCGCCGGGGACCTGCTTCAGCACCTGTTCGACCGCAAGGCCAATGCGCTCTATTTCCCGCAGGTCGCTGCCGTATATTTTTACTCCCATCATGGCGCGAAAGCCGGTCTGCAGCATCACCAGCCGGGTTTGTATCGGCTGCAGCCAGGTCGGCAGTACGCCCGGGATCGCGACCTTGTCCTGTAGTTCGGTGAGGATTTCCCCCTTGGTGATGCGGCGCTGCTCGGGCCACACCCAGGCCAGCGGCGCCTTCAACCAGCCGGGCCATCCGGAGAACCAGCGCGGTACCGGTAGCTGGCGCCACTGTGGCTCGGGTTTGAGGATGACGATGCTCTCCATCATGCCGATGGGTGCCGGGTCCAACGCGGAGTCAGCTCGGCCGATCTTGCCGACCACGCTTTCCACCTCCGGCACACTGGCAATCGCAAGATCCTGTTTCGCGTTAACCTCGATCGCGGCGCCAAGACCGGCCTGGGGCAGCAGCGAAGGCATATAGAGAAACGAGCCTTCATCCAGCGGCGGCATGAACTCGCGCCCGATGCCGGGCAGGATACGGCGTTCCCGCACCAACTCCAGGCCGGCTGCGGCGTCAGTGGCGCGCTCCGCGGCGGTAGACTCGCGCCAGAGCAGGCGCGATACAGTGGATTGATCCGGGTTGCGCAGCGTCTGCCAGCGCAACTGGTCCAACTCCAGGCGCGGCTGCCCGGCGCCCAGGTTCGCCAGCCACTCCACCGGCCTCAGCAAAGTGCCAATGCCCAGCCAAACCGTGAGCCCCAGAAACAGGATCACCACCGGCATCACGAGAAACGGTGTCTTGTGCGTCAATACCCAGCGCAGGGTGGGTTCGTAAACCCGGGCCACCCGGCGCGAGACCGGGTTCTGTTCCATTGGCAGGCATCGTTCGCGGGTCATGCGCACGATTGCCAACGCCACGATCACGCCGCTGACGACAGCCATGGGCCAGCCGCTGTATTGCCCGGTGGCGCCGGACCAGTCGAAAATGACCTGTACCACAAGTGCGGCGGCGGTACCCAGGGCCCCTGCCAGCCACCAGGTGGTGCGCTGCGGCCAGCTCACAGGGCGAAACAGCAGGTAGCACAGCAACGGCACCACAGTGAGCGCCAGTATCACGCTGGATCCGATGGCGAAAGTCTTGGTGAATGCCAGCGGCGCGAACAGCTTGCCTTCCTGGTCGGTGAGGAAAAATACCGGAATGAATGACACCAGCGTGTTGGACACCGCCGTGACGATGGCGCCGCCCACCTCGCGGGCGCCATCGTACACCCGTTGGAAATGACTCTTGTCCGGGTCGCCGCGGGCGACATGGCGATAGATGTTCTCCGTCATGATGATGCCCATGTCGCCCACGTCGCCGATGGCGATGGCCAGCCCGGCCAGGGACATGATATTCGCGTCCACCCCGAACGCGTACATAAGGATGAAGCACAGGCACAGCGATAACGGCAGCGTGACCAGCACCGATACGGTGCTGCGCAGGTGCAGCATGAAGATGATGATCACCGCGGCGGCCATCAGCATTTCCTCGACCAGCGCCCGCTGCAGCGTATCGATCGTTTCATTGACGATGTCGGAGCGATCGTAGAATGGCACCACGCGCACCCGCGACAGGCGGCCGTCGGGCAGCGTTTTCTGTGGCAGGCCCGGCTCCAGTTGCTGCAGCTTGGCCTTGACCCGCTCCATCACCTCGCGCGGATTCTCGCCGTAGCGCATCACCACCACGCCGCCGACCGCCTCCACGCCGCCCTTGTCAAGGGCGCCGCGGCGGAAGTCCGGGCCCAGGGTGACGGTGGCGACATGCTTTACCTGTATCGGTGTGCCCGTTTCCTGACGGATGACCACATTTTCCAGATCTTCCACCGACTTGATGAAGCCGATCCCGCGAATAAAGAACTCGATCCCGTTCTTCTCGATGACCTTGGCGCCGACGTCGATGTTGGCTTTTTGCACTGCCGTGGTCACATCCAGCAGCGTAACGCGGTGAGCGCGCAGTTTGTCCGGGTGTACATCGATCTGGTACTGCTTCACGAAGCCGCCGACACTGGCGACTTCGCTGACGCCTTCCACGGAGTTGATCTGGTAGCGCAGATACCAGTCCTGGATGCTGCGCAGTTCCGCCAGGTCGAAGCCCTCCCCTT
>CAYTDW010000519.1:0-2980 GCA_964436585.1 uncultured Halioglobus sp.
GGCGGCGCTCGCCGTGCTGCGTGCCAACCCGTCCTATGTCGGGCAGATCGGTACAACCTGCGTGGTCACCATGGTCAATGGCGGCCATGCCGAAAATGCCCTGCCCCAGCGGGCCACCGCCAATGTCAATTGCCGCATCTTCCCGGGCCGTTCGCGTGAGGAGGTCCGCAGTGAACTTGCGCAGGTCATTGGCGACCCGGAGGTCACCATTGTCGATGTCACCGGGGACACCTCGATCGAAGCCGCCGCCTCACCCCTGCGCGAGGACTTCCTGCAGGCAGCCGGCAAGGCTGTCAAGGCGGCCTGGGGCGAGATACCGATCGTCCCGCAGCAGTCGGTCGCTGCCTCTGACTCGATGTGGTTCCGCGCGCTGGGCGTGCCGAGTTATGGCGCGAGCGCGACCATGATAAAGGATTCCGACGACTATTCGCATGGTCTCGACGAACGCGTGCCCCTGCTCAACATCGGGCCGGGGATCACGTTCTACCTCAGCCTGCTGCGGGACCTTGCGTCGAACTGAAACCCTGAGGCATTACGCTGGAGGAAGTGATTCCGGATCGGTGATATCGACGACCAGGTTGCTATAGAAACCGTTGAAATCGGAACGACCGCCCAGGCTGTAGGCGCCAATCGAGCCGAACTCGATGTAGTCCCCGACGGCGATATCGGCCGGCAACTCGACCAATCCCGGCAACTTGTCGTCCGAGTCGCAGGTCGGCCCAAGTAGTTGGAAAGCCCGGGTTTCTCCGCTCATCGGCTCTGCGTCGCGCCAGGCCCGGGCCGGGTAACGGTCATGGGCATGGTAGCGCAGCTCCCAGAAAACGCCGTACATCCCGTCATTGATATACAGCTTGTCGTCCTTGCGCAGCAATACCTCAACCACGGCGGACAGTCCCGGCGCGGCCAGTGCCCTGCCGGGCTCCGCCAGGAGTTCGCCATTGTCGAGAAGGGAAAAGCGTGCCGCCTTTATGATGGCGGCGAAATAGTCGGACAAGGGCGGGGCCGCAAAACCAGGGTACGGTTTGGCGTAGCCGCCGCCGATATCGATCAGTCGCAGCTTGAACGGCAGGTGCTCGAGTAGACTGATGGCTGTATTGATAGCATGTACATAGGCATCCGGGCTCATCACGTGGGAGCCGACATTGAACGCAAGGGCAGGTTCGGCACCCGCGTCAGCGACCGCCTGCAACAGGGCGAGCGTGTCCTCTGCCGTGGCCCCGAATTTGCTGGACAGGTCGACCATTGCCGACTGGTGGTGCACCGCCAGGCGAACGAAAATCACCGCCTGGCGGGGGTCGATCTCGGCGAGCAGTAGCTGGAGGCCCTCGGCATGGTCGACAACGAAATGGCGCACACCGAATTCCTGCTGTGCGGCTCGCGCCGCACCACGCAAACGTACCGGATTCATGAAGTAGCACTGCGCATCCGGGCAGAGCGCATATACTTCGCGGATCTCCTGCAGGGATGCGCAATCGACGTGCTGAATCCCTCCATCGAACAACGCCCGGAGGACTTTAGGCTCGTTATTCGCCTTTATCGCATACAGCACCCGCCCCGGAAAGCCGGCCAGGAATTCCTGGGCTGCGGCACGGTATATATGCGGATAAACGCAATAAACCGGGTCGACGGGCCGCAGCTCGGCAAGCATCGCCGCAACGCTCTTGAAGGAATCGTTCATGATTGGCGGATGGTGCGCAAAGCCTGGGCTGGCCTGTCAGGGCGTCGATCGATCGCATGCAGCACCCAGTTGATGAAAGCGGCTTCAACCACCTCAAATGCCGGGTGTAATGGGCCAGGTGTATAGCCGCTGGAAAGCGCACCTTCTGCATTGCGCGAAATGATGTATTCGTCTTCCAGAGTGGTGTTATGCCATAGCCATGTCAGTTTCTCGCGATCGTAGTCCCGGCCTTCCAGCGCATCACCGCGTACAAACCACACTACGTGCAAATCCGTTTCATGCTGTGAGCGCGGAATGAAACTGTAAAGGACGCTGTGATCGGGATAGGTCAACATAAAGCACAGTGGACCCATCTGGAAGTCAGCCACACCCCCATCGTAGGCTTTCATGGTTCCCAACAGGGGCGCGACAGGGCGGCCATCTTCGCTTCCCGTCAGGTAACCATCATACAACCCGTAACGCATATGGCTGACATCACAGCCAAACGCCGGGGCGTTGGTGTAAATCTGAAAATCCTCCTTTACAAAATCGGCTGACTGCCCGGTTATCAGCGGAGAGCGTTGGCGCATGGCCATTACCTGGTCCTTTACGTTGCACCACATCTCACGCAGCGTATGCATTTTGGCGTATTTGCGGTGTGAGCTGGCACAGTGATAACACTCGACATAGTTTTCAACGGCAAATTTCCAGTTGGCTCCAATCTTGTAGGTGCGCGATTCAGCTATTTTGGCTGTTTCAAACTGGTAGGGCGAAATCATCGGTTCAATGATTCTAAGCGCACTGGCAAAATCATTGGGTGTATCGGACAAATTAACAAAAATCATCCCATGCGAAATATGCATATGTACGTGCTTGAGGGGATAGTGCTCAGATGAAAAATTGGTATCTACATGCATGTCGCGTGCATGCCTGAGCGAGCCGTCGGTATTGTAGACCCAGCCATGGTAAGGGCAAACAAAGGTCTTTTTGTTGCCCTGCGGTTCTTCGCATACCCGCGCACCGCGATGGCGGCAGCTGTTGACCAGGGTATGCACATTATTGTTCTCGTCACGGCATACGATGATGGAGTCGTTGGCGACCTGGAATAAAAAGTAGTCACCAATATCAGGGATCTGGCTGACGTGCCCCGCATAGAGCCAGCTCTGGTAGATGATATTGGCAAGTTCGCGCCGATAGATCACCTCCGAGTGGTAGAAGTAGTTGTCCAGCGCGAACCCTTCCCTGGTCAATTGCCCGGCAATCATTTCATCGGCGAGGGCCTGGGAGTCATCGCGGTCAGAGGCATATATGCGCATGGTCTGT
>CAYTDW010000520.1:0-2979 GCA_964436585.1 uncultured Halioglobus sp.
GCGCTCTTTCTTCGATATCTTCTCGAAGGTTCCGTCCACCATCATCTTCTCGATCTCCGGTGTGAGTATCGTGTTGAGCGCCTCGGTTTTGGTGGAGCCGACGGCTATGGCATTGACTCTTACCTTCGGCGCAAACTCCTGGGCCAATTCCTGGGTCAGCAGTGACAGCGCGCCCTTCGCCGTGCCATAGGCGGCGAAACAGGGGGTGGGCTTATGACCGGCGATCGAGGAGATATTGAGGATCGCGCCGCCGCCGGCGGATTCGACCATCAGCGGTGCGCAAATGCGTGACAGTTCAAAGGCGGTAGACACATTAAAGCGAAATGCCCCCTCGAACTCGCGCGCTGTCGTCCGTGAGACCGGCTTGGGCGGAAAGCCGCCGGCATTGTTCACCAGGATATCGATCCGGCCGAACTCCCGCATGGCGCAATCCGCGAGGTTCTGTAACTGCGGGAAATCCAGTACGTCGGTCTGCACCACCAGCGCCCGGCGCCCCATTGCCCGGACATCGTTTGCCACCGCTTCCAGGTCAGTGACCGTGCGCGCACCGATCACGATGTCGGCGCCGACTTCGGCAAAGGCCCTTGCAATAGCGGCGCCGATGCCTTTTCCGGCGCCGGTGATGACGGCGACCTGTCCATCAAGCCTGAAGCGGTCAAGTAGTGTCACAAGTTACTCCTCCAAATTGATCAGGAAAATGCACAGGCAATCGGATACGAGCCTGAAACATGAGCGCCTACTGCAGGTTGCGCTCAAGGAAATCCAACAGTTGGCTGATGACCAAGTTGCCCTCGTTGTCATCCGCCGTGACTACATCCACGTGGGCGTACCCTTCCGAGATATACACTTCGAAGCCGCCGCTGGCGCCGCCGAAGGTCGGGAATGCCTCACTGGGATTGGCCCTGTCCAAAACGCGCTGGGTCATGCCGTCACAGCTGGGCGCAGAGCAGGTGGCGATGGCGTCGGCGAAACCCAGAAAAACTGCCGGGACCGGGGCGAGCCCATTGCTGCCGCCAAAACCGATGACGGGTATGTCGATGGCAGCGCCCTGGGTGCGGTTGTCGATATCGCTGCGGCCGCGACCGAGCGGCGGCGGGGCGGACAGGGGAGTGGTGTCCAGGCCGAGTCCCGCGGTGATACCCAGGCCGGAAGAGGGGTAGTACCAATCGACAAAGTTGGTTTCGCCACGGAACCAGGGCGGCAGCATTCGGCCCTCCAGGTCGGTAGGTTCCACCTCCTGCCCCCAGGTGCTGCGGCTGTCTGCCAGCGTCTGCGGGGCCGGGCCGTTGTCGACCAGAGCTTCTGGCGGCATGGGCTCACCCTTGCTGAGCCAGGTTCTCACGCCATCGACCACCGGGCCTTCAAAGCCCCAGGAGGTGGCAAGAAAGCTGGCCAGCGCTGCGGCAGGGCCATCATCATCCAGAAATTTCCCCAGCAGCGTAATCGAGGAGGCGGGTGTGTCGCCCACCAGTAAGGTCAAAATGTTCAGCTCCGGCACTTTCTCTATTACGCTGTTTCCCGGGATACCGTTGATGTCACTTTGCAACAGTGACGGAATCGAATCGTCGTTGAGGCTCCCATCCAGCGCAATGACTTCGCTCGCCCCGAAGAGTTCGGTGGACAGAAAGGACAGCTCGGAAAAAGCGCGCACAGGTTGACAGGATGCGTTGACGAACGCCTGGCAGTCAGCGGCTGCGGTCTCGGTGGTGCAGGCGGTCAACCCATCGATGCAGCGCGGCAACTGGTCGCGCACTGCGCCGTACAGGCCGCCGTCGAAGCGCGCCTCGATCATGTCCAGGGTCTCCTCGTCGGGAGGTGCCAAAGACTGGCTGGCCCCGCCGCCCTCAAGCAGTATCAGGCCGCGCAGTTTGCTGTACCCCGGGTCAGGCTCACCGCCCGCCAGATTGAAATCCGTCGCGGCATAGCGGGCTGCAAAGCCGGTGCCCGCAGAGTGGCCTCCGAGGAATACGTTGCCGCTGCGTGCGGCGCTGCGGGCCGCTTCCACCACCGCGTCGATGTCCTGCGAGTGAACCAGGGCCGTCCACTGGGTCATGAAGGCCGTATCTTCATTGCTGTTGTAGAAAATGACCCGCCGATTAGGGCCGTCTACCAGTGCCTGGCTCAGCTCCAGCCCCACCGCGTCGCCAAACAGAAAGTCCAGTCCTACCATTGGATCCTGCAGATCCTCGGCGATGTCGAGGCCTACCCTGTCCTCCAGCTGATTGGAGCGGCGATCGAAGGCCCACACCTCCAATACCAGGTTCTCCTTCTGCACTGCTCGCCGCAGCAGGTTCTCCGCGAGCAGGTTAAACGTCGCTGCTCCGGCTTCAAACCCGGGAACGAGTACGATAATGGCATCGGGCTGGGTACCGTCCTTGTCCGACAGGAAGTAGCGGGTATACCGCGCCTTGTTCAGGTTGATGTCCGCGGACCCAAACTGGCGCAGCAGCTTGTCGTTCTCCACCACCACCCCCGGTGTGCCCGGGGTGAAAGCGGGGGTGGCTTTGCTGGGGATATCAAACGTGGTTTGGGAAAATATACTGGCTGGTGGTTCTGGTGTAGGAGTGGGGATGATGTTGTTATTATTGTCCCCATCGGAGCAGGCAAGCAAAAAAGTCGTTAGCAGGAACCAGCAGGGAACTCTTGAAAAAGCGCGCATCGAAAAGACAAGTCCAGTGACATTGCGGAGCGGTATTTTTACGCTATCGGCAGTAAAAAGGCCAGCAGCGTTAAAAACAACTACAAACAGCGCGCGGGATTGCCCTGGACCGGTAAAGCAGGGCATGCTGCACCCGCCGAAACTTTGGGGCGGCAATTTCATGGCTTTTCTACCTCGCCGACAGGTATTCGCTGCAGGCCTCGTTCTCGTGGCGGGCTTGGCGTTATTTGCCGGCGCACCCGTCTACGCGGCAGATCTGGCGGCTGAGGCGCGCCGACTGGTCGGCGCGGGACAGGGCGTGCAGGTGGAGACCGCGGACG
>CAYTDW010000521.1:0-2972 GCA_964436585.1 uncultured Halioglobus sp.
CAGCCAGTTCCAGCTCGACCTGGAGAAGATCATTCGCTCCGGACGCCAGCTGCTGTCCCTGATCAACGACATCCTCGACCTGTCCAAGATCGAAACCGGCAAGATGTCATTGCACCCGGAGGATTTCCAGCCCGGGGAAATCCTGGCGCAGGTGTGCGACTCCCTGGCACCGCTGTTGCGGGATAATGGCAATGAGCTGGTGCTGTCCGATCTCGGTGACCTGCCTGTGCTGCACAACGATGCCGCCAAATTCCGCCAGGTGTTCACCAACCTGCTCAGCAACGCCTGCAAGTTTACCCACCAGGGCGTGATCACCGTAAGCGCCCGATCCCTGCCACAGCCCGATCCCGCAGTGGAAATTTCGGTGCAGGATACCGGCATCGGCATGAGCCGGGAGCAGCAGGGGAGGATTTTCGATGCCTTCGTCCAGGCCGAAGCATCCACCAGTGCCAACTATGGAGGCACGGGGTTGGGGCTGGCTATCTGCCGGGATTACTGTGAATTGATGGGGGGGAGTATCCGGGTCAGGAGCGCCCCCGGCAAGGGGTCGACCTTTACGGTTCGGCTGCCTTCTGGCCCAGGGTCAGGTCCCGCAGGCGCTTGAGCGCCTCTTCACGTTTTGCGAGGTCATCCTTGAGGGCCGAGTTGTTGGCTCTCAGTTTGTCGATCTTGTCCTGCAGCTCGAGCAGGTTCAACAGTGACTGCCGCATCAGGCGCGTGTAGTCGTGGACGCCCAGCTCTTTCGCATTCTGCTCCCGCAACACCCGGAAGGCATTGCGCGCCTTCACCGGATCGTAAAAGGAACTGCGCGGCAGCATGCGCACATAGGCAATGGCGATGCCCGCTTCGAGGTCCGCACGGGGGGAGGATTGCTGCTGCTGGTAGCGCTCAAAATGCGCCATCGCGTCGTCGTACTCGCCATCCAACAGGGCCCGGTAGCCCTGCTCCAGGAAGGTGTAGTCAGCGCTGGGCGCTGCGCTACAATCGCACGGTGCCAGCTCCGGCAGGTTCAGCGGCAGTGGCGGCACTGCCGCGGCGGCGACCGCTGGCTCCCCCCGTGGAGCGGCGACAACGGCGGGCGTTGCCGCGGCGGGCGCCACGGGCGGTGACGCCGCGCAGGCCTGGAGGCCAAAGGCCAGGATGAGGAGAGCGGTTACTCTACTGCGGGGAACAGGCAAAACGCAGGTCTCGGGTGGCTGGTCAGGCGCCAGTTTAGCCCAGTTGACCGCAGCCGAGAAGCGCGGTGGCCAGTTCCCATGGGCACTATAAGGGTCGGCCGCAATGCCCGCGCCGCCCTATTCAGGGCGCATGTGCGGGAATAACAGGACATCCCGGATAGAGGGCGAATCGGTCAGCAGCATGACCAGTCGGTCGATGCCAATACCCTCGCCGGCGGTCGGGGGCATGCCGTACTCCAGGGCGCGTATATAGTCGTGGTCGTAGTGCATGGCCTCCTCGTCACCGGAATCCTTCTGTGCGACCTGGTCGAGGAAGCGCTGGGCCTGGTCCTCCGCGTCGTTCAGCTCGGAAAAGCCGTTGGCCAGCTCGCGCCCGCCCACAAAAAACTCGAAGCGGTCGGTGACGAAGGGATCAGCGTCGCTGCGCCGGGCCAGGGGGGATACCTCGGTGGGATAGGCCGTGATGAACGTCGGCTGGTCCAGCCGGTGCTCCACGGTTTTCTCAAAGATTTCGAGCTGCACCTTGCCCAGGCCCCAGCTGTCTTTCAGCGCTATGCCCAGGCCGCTGGCGATGGCGCGGGCGGCGGTCTCATCCGCCAGCTGCGCGGCGCTGATCGCGTCATTGTGGGCCAGGATCGAGTCGAACACCGATATCCGCCGGAACGGCCGCGAGAAATCGTAGTCGCTGCCCTGGTAGTGCACGGTGGTGCTCCCCAGTACCTGCTGGGTGAGTTTGCGCATCATGTCTTCCGTCAGGTCCATGGCATCGCGGTAATCGGCATAGGCCCAGTAGTACTCGAGCATGGTGAACTCGGGATTGTGGCGGGTGGAAAGGCCCTCGTTGCGAAAGCTGCGGTTGATTTCGAATACCTGCTCAAAGCCCCCCACCACCAGGCGCTTGAGGTACAGTTCCGGCGCGATGCGCAGGTACATGTCCTGGCCCAGGGCGTTGTGGTGAGTCACAAAGGGCCTGGCCGCCGCGCCTCCGGGTATGACCTGCATCATGGGGGTTTCCACCTCCATGAAACCCGCCTCGCCCATGTAGCCGCGGATAAAGCCGATGATTTCCGAGCGGGTGCGAAAAACATCCCGCGACGCCGGATTGACGATGAGGTCGACATAGCGCTGGCGGTAGCGCATCTCCTGGTCGGCCAGGCCGTGGTACTTGTCGGGCAGGGGACGCAGCGCCTTGGTCAACAGCCGCGCCTCGCGCATATTGATATAGAGGTCGCCCTTGCCGGATTTGTGGATCGGGCCGCTGGCGCCGACGATGTCGCCCAGGTCCCAACCCTTGATTTCCTCGAGCGCCGCCTCGTCCAGGGCCTTGCGGTCAACATACAGCTGGATCTGGTCGCTGCCATCCTGGAGCAGCAGGAAGGCGCCGCGATTGCGGATGAGCCTGCCCGCGACCGCATAGACCCTGTTGGCCTGTTCCAGCTCTTCCTTGGACGATGCGCCATACTCGCGCTGCAGGTGAGCGGCCATGGCGGTGCGGCGGAAATCATTGGGGAAGGCATTGCGCTGTGCCCGCAGCTGGGTGAGTTTGCCGCGCCGCTCGGCGATGAGTTTGTTCTCTTCCTGGGCAGTGTTCGCCGCCTGCTGTTCCTGCTCGCTCATTGTCGTTCCCGCCTACAGCCCGCTCTTCAGCGAGGCCTCGATAAACTGGTCTATATCACCGTCCAGCACGGCCTGGGTGTTGCTGGTTTCCACGCCCGTGCGCAGGTCCTTGATCCGGGACTGGTCCAGCACATAGGAACGGATCTGGCTGCCCCAGCCGATATCCGCCTTGCTGTC
>CAYTDW010000522.1:0-2964 GCA_964436585.1 uncultured Halioglobus sp.
GCCTACCTCCAGCGCCGCGAAGTCTTCGACACGCGCGGTAACGTCGATGACGACTTCTCGGATTTTGAAGAGGATTCGGAGGACTGGGAGGAGTTTTGAGACGCCAGGGCGTGAGTGTGGCAGCAGGTCGCGATGCGACACTCGATTCTGTGAAATCCTGCCCAAGGTCCCCTCCCCGTGGTTGCCTGTCGCTGCCGATGGGCGTAGTGTCGCGCCGAACCTCCCGCGACAGTCCTGCTGATGACCGCTAAAGGCAACGTACTCGTTATCGACGATGATCCGGCTCGCGCCGAGACACTGGCGCGGCTGGTCTCTTCCGCCGGTTTTACCACCACGGTTGTTACCGATGTCATGAGTACCCAGTTCTTTCTGGGTATCGACAGCGAATTCGACGTGGTGCTGTGCGAACTCAATCTCCAGGGCGTGTCCTGGAAGGAGGGTCGCCGCGTACTGCGGGAGATGGACGCCCAGGTGCCCGCCATCATGTTCAGTGATGTGGTGGATGCGGACAGAATGATGACCGTGTTGCACCTGGGCGCCAGTGATTTTTTTGTGCGCCCGATCGAGGACCCGCAATCACTGTTCAAATCGATCGAGCGCTGTGTGCGCCAGCGAGAGATGCGACGGGAACTGCGCGAATCCCGCCGCCGCCTGGAGGCTGCCAACAGCGAGCTGCGAGCGACCATCAAGGTGCTGGAGCAGGATCAACAGGCGGGCCGGCAGGTGCAGCTGAAAATGCTGCCAGCCACGCCCCTGGTCCTTGATGACTACGTCATCAGCCACACGGTTATTCCATCCCTGTACCTGAGCGGCGACTTCACCGACTACTTCACGGTGGGCGATAACTTTGTCGCCTTTTTCATGGCCGATGTATCCGGCCACGGCAGCTCATCCGCGTTTGCCACCGTACTTTTGAAGAATCTCTTCGCCCGCAAGCGTTCGGATTACCTGCGACTGCTCGACGATTCGATCCTGAGTCCTGTCGCCATGCTGAAACTCGCCAACAAGGAATTGCTTGGCCTGGCAGTGGGTAAGTTCGCGACTATGGTGGTGGGCCTGCTGGATATGGCTCGCAATACACTGCGTTACAGCGTGGCCGGGCATTTGCCCCAGCCGGTTCTGGTGTCCCACCACGGTGCGCGCTACCTGCGCGGTGAAGGTACCGCGGTGGGTATCATGGAGGACGCCCTCTACGAGGAGCACCTGATTGAGCTCCCGCAAAGCTTTATGCTGGCCCTGTTCTCCGACGGCATCCTGGAGATACTGCCGCCGAAAAACCTGATCGAAAAAGAGAAGTACTTTCTCGAGGTTTTTGAGCAGGCATCGGAATCGCCGCAACAGCTGGTAACCCGGCTGGGACTCGACCGGGTGGAGACCGCCCCGGACGATATCGCCGCTCTTTTCATTAGCAAGCGGGCCTGATATGGCGGACGGACGCATCCTGGCTGCCAACCATAACGGGGTCTACGTGATTCGGTTGGAGGGAGATGTGCGGCTCACGCTGTGCACGACGATTGACGATTATTTCGAGCGAATGTTCGATGACCCGGCTTTTACCAGTGTCTGGGTCGACCTGTGCAACGCCGAGGGGCTGGACAGTACCACCCTTGGCCTGCTGGCCAAGCTCGCCCTGACGGTCAAGCAGCGCTTCGGCTTCCAGCCCGCCATTTTTTCCTGTGACTCGGGCATCAATCGGCTGCTCAAGAGTATGGGCTTCCAGCGCCTGTTCGAGTTGCGCGAGGAACTTTGCGGCGACGAGGATGAAGCGACCGCGATACCCGTGGTTGAAGGCAGTGAGGCCGTCGTCAAAGAGAAGGTCATCGAGGCCCACAAGGTATTGATGGAACTCAGTCCCGAGAATCGCGCCCGCTTCAAGGATTTGCTCGCGGTTCTCGAACACGGCTGAACGCGCCGGCTAACGCGCGCTGATCAATGCCTCCAGCTTGATCTGGTCCGCCACGAAATTCCGGATCCCCTCGGCCAGTTTTTCGGTGGCCATTGCGTCAGCATTGAGCTCGTAGCGAAACTCCGCCTCCACGACACTGCCTTTAGGCTCCAGTGAACCGGCTGTGGCCGGGTCCAGGCGGCGCGGCAGGGTGCCTTCGTCGGCGGCCAGCTCTTCCAGCAGCGCCGGGCTGATGGTCAGCCGATCACAACCCGCCAGGGCCTCGATCTGGCCTGCGTTGCGAAAGCTCGCGCCCATCACGACCGTCCCGTAGCCATGCTGTTTATAGTAGTTGTAAATGCGGGTCACCGACTGGACACCGGGGTCGTCCTGGGGTGTTGCGATGACCAGCTTCGTATTCGCCGTGTACCAGTCCAGGATGCGACCGACAAAGGGGGAAATGAGGAATACGCCCGCATCCGCGCAGGCGACGGCCTGGCTGAAGCCGAACAGCAGGGTCAGGTTGCAGTTGATGCCCTCTTTTTCGAGCTGCGTCGCGGCGCGGATGCCCTCCCAGGTGGATGCGGTTTTGATCAGGATGCGTTCCCGGCCGATACCTGCCTCCTCGTACATGCCGATCAGCTTGCGCGCGCGCGCGATGGTAGCCTGTGTATTGAAAGACAGGCGGGCGTCGACCTCGGTGGAGATGCGACCGGGGATGATGCCGAGAATCTCCCTGCCGACATCCACCGCGAAGCGGTCGCAACAGTTTGCCAGCTGCGCAGCGCTATCCCCGCCCTGCACATTTGCCCAGGCCCTGGCGCTATCGAGCAGGCGGGCGTAGTGGGGCAGGGTGGCCGCCTTCAGCAGCAGGGAGGGATTGGTGGTGGCATCCAGGGGATGAAAGCGCCTGATGGCCTCGATATCGCCGGTGTCGGCGACCACATCGGTTATCGTCTTGAGTTGGTCCAGTTTGTTGCCCATGACTTGTCCTCGTCTCCTTTACCCTTTGTCCGTTCTACCCTATCTCCCGGCGGCGGTTTGTACCAGCCTTGCCGCCTCGATGAGGACGTCTACCC
>CAYTDW010000523.1:0-2963 GCA_964436585.1 uncultured Halioglobus sp.
CCACCATCACCAGCCTGCTGCCCGGTACGGTACCCTGCGACGAAGTCGACGGCGCGCTTGTCTATCACTGTCTCGATACGGAGCAGCCGGTGGTAGAGCAGTTGCGGGAAGAGGAGCGGCGGCTGGCCCGGGCGCTCGTGGCGGGGCGCAGCCATGGCTGAATACCTGCTGCTGGCGGCGGGTTTCGTGCTGGCCACGGTAGCGGTGGGGCTGGTCCGCATTCTGCGCGGGGCCAGCGCCACCGACAGCATGCTGGCGCTGCAATTGCTCGGCACCGGCGGTATTGCCGCGCTGTTGCTGCTCGGTGCCGCGACCGGCGCAGACGCCGTGGTCGACGTGGCGCTGACGCTGGCACTGTTGGCGGCGTTCGCCTCCTTCGCTTTCGTCAAGGCGGCAGACGAGGCGGCCGGGTCGGATGTAAATGCCGACAGCGACCTATGAATACTCCTGTTGACCTGCTTGCGCTGGCCGCGATCGCGGCTGGGCTGCTCTTTTTTCTGGCCGGTACCGTGGGCCTGCTGCGATTTCCCGACATCCTGACGCGCCTGCATGCGCTCACCAAGGCCGATAACCTCGGCCTCGGCCTGGTGGTGCTGGGCCTGCTGCTGCAGGTGGACAGCGTGCTCGCCGGCCTGAAGTTGCTGTGTATCTGGTTTCTTCTCCTGCTGTCCGGGGCCTGCGTCGCCCAGCTGATCGCGCGCAGTGCGCGCCGGGGCGAAGGGCGCGAATGAGCGGCGTATTTGCTATCGGCCTTGCGTTGCTGATCCTGGGTCTGGCGGTCTGGACGATTGCCAGCCGCGAACTTTTTGGCGCGATTGCCGGTTTCATCGCCTACGGCCTGCTACTGACGCTGGTATGGGTGCAACTGCAGGGTATCGACGTTGCTCTCACTGAAGCGGCTATCGGTGGCGGCCTGACCGGCGTGTTGCTGATTGCCGCGGCGGGGCGGTTGCGCAGCACCACGGTAGCATTGAACCTCGAAGTCCCCTCGGCGCAGGTGCGCTGGCTGGCCGCGGCGGTTTCCGCTGCTGTCAGCGGCGCGCTGGTCATCTGCGTGCTGGCATTGCCAGACCCTGCCCCCACCCTGGCGCCGGCAGTGGCAGGCAATATCGCCGACACCGGTGTTGGCAACCCGATTACTGCCGTGCTGCTGGCGTTTCGCTCGATGGATACGCTGCTGGAAGCGATCGTGCTGCTGTTTGCACTGCTGGGTGTCTGGTCCCTGGCCGCCGACGAAAGCTGGGGTGGACGGCCCGGCTTGCGCCAGCAGGTCGACCCGAATGGCATCCTGGCCTACGCGGCGCGGGTGCTGCCGCCGCTGGGCATCATCGTTGGCACCTACATCTTCTGGGTCGGGGCCGACCATCCCGGTGGCAAGTTCCAGGGTGCCACCATCCTGGCTGCCATGTGGCTGCTGGTGCTGATGGCGGGGTTGGCCGATGCGCCGCCGCTCAGCCGCACCTGGCTGCGCGTCGGCCTGGTCGCGGGTCCGCTGGCGTTTATCGCCGTCGGATTGCTGGGCCTGTACGCTGCCGGCGACTTCCTGGGCTACCCCCAGGGGCTGGCCAAGCCCTTGATCGTCGCTATCGAGCTGGCCCTGCTGCCCTCGCTGACGCTGGTGCTCGGCCTGCTCCTGCTGGGCGCGCCCCGGCGCGGCATCTCACCATGAATGCGGCAACGCTGTTCGGCTTGTGCGCCGCGCTGCTGGTGGGCCTGGGTCTGTACGGCCTCATTGTCAATCCGCACCCGCTGCGCAAGATCCTCGCGTTCAATGTGCTGGGCACCGGGGTATTCCTGCTGTTCGGCGCCATCGCGCGCCGTGGGGCGGCTGCCGGTATGGGTGCTGACCCGGTGCCGCAGGCGTTGCTGATCACCGGTATTGTCGTGGCCTTCTCCGCCACCGCGCTCGCCGTCGCTGTGCTGCTGCGGCTGTTTGAAGTGAGCGGATCAGTCACGCTGGCCAATGAGGCGCAGGATCCGGCGCGATCTCCCGCGGGCGATACCTAGTGGCGTCCGCCTCACTGCTTGCGGTGACTACCCCCGGCGGCCTGCTGCTGGTGGCGGCCGTGCTGGTTCCGTTCCTGGGCGTGCTGATCGGCCTGGTGCTGGGCGCGAGGCATGTACGGCGTATCGCCCTGATGGTGCTGGCAGTGGGCCTGGGTATCGCGATTGCCATCGCCGCGGCACTGCTGCAGTCGGACACCGCGGTGGTCTACCTGCTGGGCGGCTGGGCGCCGCCGCTGGGTATTGCGCTGCGCGCCGATGGCCCCTCGGTGGTTATGTTGCTGGCCGTTGCCGTGGTCATTGGCGGCATCGGCATATTCGCCTGCGCTGATTTCACTACCGCGCCCGGCGCGCCGGAAGCGCGCGCGCCCTACGCCTTCTGGTTGCTGCTGCTCGCGGTGTGGGGCTCGCTCAACCTGGTGTTCGTCAGCGGCGACCTGTTCACGCTCTATGTCGCACTGGAATTGCTCACCTTCGCGGGTGTGCCGCTGGTCTGCCTCGACGGTCGCGGCGAGACCCTGCGCGCCGCCCTGCGCTACCTGCTGTTTGCGCTGTTTGGCTCCCTGCTCTACCTGCTGGGCGCCGTGCTGCTCTATGGTGCCTACGGCACGCTGGACATTGCCCTGCTGGCGGCGGCTGTGCAACCCGGGCCCATTACCTGGACGGTGCTGGCGCTGATGACGAGTGGCCTGCTGGCGAAGACCGCGCTGTTTCCGCTGCATATCTGGTTGCCCCCGGCTCATGCCGGTGCGCCCGCGGCCGCCAGTGCCATCCTGTCCGCACTGGTGATCAAGGGCTCCTGGTTCCTTACCCTGCGTATCTGGTTTGACGTGATGCCGGGCGTGGTCACGCTGCCGGCCGCGCAACTGCTGGGTGGCCTGGGTGCCGCCGCTATTGTCGTCGGCAGCATCGTCGCCCTGCGCCAGCAGCGCCTGAAGCTGTTGGTCGCTTATTCGACC
>CAYTDW010000524.1:0-2952 GCA_964436585.1 uncultured Halioglobus sp.
CGGTGGATGAGCCCGCCCTCTGGGGCGAGGGCCTGGTGGAGGGCACCCTTGCCGCCCTGGGTTATCAGCGGCCGCAGCAATCCCTGCAGTCCCTGCAGGAACTGCAGCAGAGCGGCCGCGTACTCACCCTGCAACCGGAGGGGCGCGAGCGGCTGGAGCAATTCATGCCGCAACTGCTGCGCGCCTGCGCCGAGGCGCAAGATCCCGACCTGGCCCTGGCGCGCCTGCTGCCGCTGGTGGTGGCGGTGGTGCGGCGCAGCGCCTACCTGGTACTGCTGCTGGAAAACCGGCCCGCCATGGCGGACCTGGTGGCCCTGTGCGCAGCCAGCCCCTGGATTGCCGAGCAGCTGGCGCGGCACCCGGTGCTGCTGGACGAGCTGCTGGACCGGGCCAGCCTGTACACCGCGCCGGACAAGAGCCGGCTCGAAGCCGAGTTGCGCCAGCAGGTGGCCAGGCTGGCGCCGGACGACCTCGAGGCGCAGATGGAGGCGCTGCGCTACTTCAAGGCCGCCCATGTGCTGCGGGTGGCAGCCAGCGAACTGGTGGGCCGCCTGCCGCTGATGCAGGTCAGCGACAAGCTCACCTGGATAGCCGAGGTGATTATCGAGCAGGTGCTGGCGGTGGCCTGGGCCGACCTGACCAAGAAACACGGCGCGCCACAGCGGGACAGCGCAGGCTACGGCTTCGCGGTATTCGGCTATGGCAAGCTGGGTGGCCTGGAGCTGGGCTACGGCTCCGACCTCGACCTGGTATTCATCTCGGACAGCACTGACCAGGGCATGACCGATGGCGAGCGCAGTATCGACAACACGGTGTTCTACACCCGCCTCGGCCAGCGCATGATCCACATCCTCGAAACCCGCACCACCCTGGGCCAGTTGTACGAGGTGGACATGCGCCTGCGGCCCTCGGGCAATTCGGGCATGCTGGTCTCCACGCTGCAGGGTTTTGCCAGCTACCAGCAGGACTCCGCCTGGACCTGGGAGCACCAGGCCCTGGTGCGGGCGCGCTTCGTGGCGGGGGACCCGGAGCTGGCCGGCCGGGTGGAAGCGGTCCGGGTCGCAACCCTGTGCCGGCCCCGGGAGCCGGCGGCACTGGCGCAGGAAGTGCAGCAGATGCGCGAGCGGATGCGCGAGCACCTGCTGCCGGCAGGGCCGTCCCGCGAGGGGGAATTTGACCTGAAACAGGGCGAGGGTGGTATCGTCGATATTGAATTTATGGTGCAATATGCCGTGCTGGCGTGGTCTCACCGCCTGCCAGGGCTGGCGCGCTGGTCCGACAATGTGCGCATTCTCGAGACCCTGGGTCGGGAAGGATTATTCGAGCAGCAGCAGTGCGACGCGCTTACCGAGGCCTATATCGCCTACCGGTCCGCTGCCCACCAACTTTCCTTGCAACAGCTGCCGGGCATTGTGCCGGCGGAGCGTTTTGTTGACTTGCGCGCCGCCGTCACCAGCGCATGGCGCGCGCTGTTCGCCCCCGCAGCGCCGAATGAATGATTGGGCACAGCTGATGTGCCAGTGAACTGACAGGAGTAGTGTGATGAGTCTGGCCGATCGCGATGGTCTGATCTGGATGGATGGAGAAATGGTGCCCTGGCGCGAGGCCAGGGTGCACGTGCTGACGCACACGCTGCATTACGGCCTGGGCGTCTTCGAGGGTGTGCGGGCCTATAACACGCCCCGCGGCACCTGTATTTTTCGCCTGCAGGACCATACCGACCGGCTGTTCAACTCCGCCCATATCCTGGGCATGCCCATGCCCTTCGACAGGGCCACCCTGAACCAGGCCCAGAAGGACGTGGTGCGAGAGAACGGCCTGGAAGAGGGCTACCTCCGCCCCATGTGCTTCTACGGCTCCGAGGGTATGGGCCTGCGGGCCGACAACCTGAAAACCCATGTGATGGTCGCCGCCTGGCCCTGGCCGTCCTACATGGACCCGGAGGCGCGAGACCGCGGCATCAAGGTGCGCACCTCCTCCTTCACCCGGCACCATGTGAACATCGCCATGTGCAAGGCGAAAGCCAACGGCAATTACATCAACTCGATGCTGGCACTGCGGGAGGCGCTGGATTGTGGCGCCGAGGAAGCGTTGTTGCTGGACAACGAGGGCTATGTGGCCGAGGGCAGCGGCGAGAACGTGTTCGTGATCCACGACGACACCATCTTCACCCCCGAGCTGACCTCCTGCCTGGCCGGCATCACCCGGGCGTCCATCTTCACCCTTGCGGCGGAGCTGGGCTATAGCGTGCGCGAAAAGCGCATCACCCGGGATGAAGTCTATATCGCCGACGAGGCGTTTTTCACCGGAACCGCCGCCGAGGTGGTGCCGATCCGTTCGCTGGATGGCCGCGCTATCGGCAGTGGCAGCCGCGGACCCCTGACCGAGAAGCTGCAGGCCATGTACTTCGACACCGTGCGTGGCAAGCGCAGCCAGAACAGCCAGTGGCTGGAGCCGGTGGCCTGATCACTCCCCGCCGCCGCGGGTCGGCCTGAGGTCGGCCCGGGTGGCTGCCAGCGCCCGGAATATCCTGGTTGTCGGCCCTGCCTGGGTCGGCGATATGGTGATGTCACAGGCGCTCTACGCCTACCTGCAACAGACCCGCCCGGGCGTGAGCATCGACGTGCTGGCACCAGCCTGGAGTGAACCCCTGCTGCGGCGTATGCCCGAAGTGCGCAGCGCCATCCCCCTGCCGGTCGGCCACGGCGAGCTGGGGCTGGGCCGGCGCTGGCGCCTGGGCCGCGCGCTCCGGGAGCGCCACTACGACCAGGCCCTGCTGTTGCCCAATTCCTTCAAATCCGCCCTGGTGCCGCTGATCGCCGGGATCCCGCGCCGCACCGGCTGGCGCGGCGAGTGGCGCTACGGCCTGGTGAACGACCTGCGCCTGCTGGATGAGCAGGCCCTGCCGCTGATGGTGCAGCGCTTTGTCGCCCTGGCCCTCGATGCCGGCGA
>CAYTDW010000525.1:0-2950 GCA_964436585.1 uncultured Halioglobus sp.
GACAGCATGTGCACCTCGTCGATGAGGTACACCTTGTAGCGCGATCGGGTCGGGGCGTACTGGACATTCTCCAGCAGCTCCCGGGTGTCTTCCACCTTGGTGCGGGAGGCCGCGTCGACTTCCAGCAGGTCGATGCTGCGTCCCTCCGCGATCTCCAGGCAGGACGCACATGTGCCGCAGGGTTCAGAGCTGACGCCGGTTTCACAATTGAGGCACCTGGCGAGGATGCGGGCGATGGTGGTCTTGCCCACTCCGCGGGTTCCGGTGAAGAGGTAGGCGTGATGCAGGCGGTCGTGGTCCAGGGCATTGACCAGGGCCTGGAGCACATGCTCCTGGCCTACCATCTCGCGGAAGCTCTTGGGTCGCCACTTGCGCGCGAGTACCTGGTAGGACATGCCGGGGTTTGCCTTGGGCCGAAAAAAGAGGGCTAGGATACACCAGCGGCAGGGCGACTCAACAGGAATGATGCCCTGTTGAGGCGATGTGCCGGCTGGATACCCATTCGCACAGGCGACCGGTCGGGGATGCAATATATCCCCCTCCAGGCAGGATCAACGCACAATTTTATGTACTTTGAATGATAATATTATTATAATTTAATATGTTTCCCATGAGAATTACAGCGGCTTCGGCCGGCAGATGACTGGTCTGCACGGTGGTCCGATCGGACCTGAATCCCAACTCCCGAGGATGCCACCCCTGCAAGACCTGATTGCTCGACTCTCCCGCACTGACCAACGGGATAATGAAATATATCGGACCGAAGACAGATTCGGTCCCGTCGTGGTGCGGGAATGCGAGGGCGTGCGCACCTTGTGCTTTGACTCACTCTTCGAGCAAAGCGCCATGCGGGTGGATAATCCACTTACGCTGGTGCACGAATACACCCGGGCAATGTTGCTGGTGTTGCTGTTCAAGGAGCCGGAACATGTTGTGCTGCTGGGCCTGGGTGGCGGAAGTCTGTTGCGATCCCTGCACAGTTTTTGTTCAGATGCCGACTTTCAGGTTGTAGAGCTGCGCAAAAGTGTCATTCGCATAGCCATTGATCACTTTAACGCCCCCAACGACGCTCGAGTAAATTTTCACAACCGCAATGGTATCGAGTACCTGAATGATGCCGCTGTACATTCGTCTGATATGGTTTTTGCCGACATGTACCAGGCCTATTCGATGGAAGGATTTCAAGGTACCGACCGATTTCTGGAACAGTGCTGGACGTTGTTGACAGGAGACGGCTGGCTGGTCATCAACTTCCATGAGCTCCCTGATTTTACCGATCCTTACCTGGATCGGATGTGCGACCTGTTTCCCGAAGTATTATGCTGCGGAACGAGCAGCGGAAATTATGTGATTATGTGTGGGAAGCAAAAATTGGCGCAATCGCTACCGGAATTCAAGCATGGCCTGGATGAGCTGGAACGACGCTTTGACGTTGGCCTCGAGCGCAGCTTTGCTCGAATATTCAAAATCAGCATTCCCGGGGTCGAACGGGCGAGAGCCAACCGCCTGTGCTGACTGCAAGGGTGCGCAAAAATGGCTAGAAAAATTGACCGCGAAGACGAGAATGGCGAAGACGCCAGACACCCACTTACGGTTAAAGAGCTCGCAGTAATCGTTCTGTCAGGTCATCTCGGTGTACGCAAGCGGGAACAGCGAGTGGAAGATTTCGACCGAGCTAACGGCTTGCATGTGTTTCTTGCGGCTGCGTTTTACTTTGCGCTGGTAGTAACAGGGCTAATCTTTTTGGTAACTTACATTGCAAGGTAGAAAAGGCCCGGAACCATGCCGGGCGTCTGGTAATTTGATCACCCTAAAAATCAAAAATAGACTTTCGCTCTCCTGAAACCCACCTCCCTCAACACCTGGATAAGAGGATCCAGCTCTTTTGAAGAAACAGCCGAGGAATTCTCGTGGCAAAGCATGAACGACTTTCCATCAGAACCATATAGCCATACTATAGATTCGCTTATGTTGCCCGGGTTTTTTCTGATCTCTGCGTAAGCAAAGTAGCTTGATTCGAACTTTATTTTCGCTTCCGATATTTTCATGACATATATCCCTTTCAGCGGAAATGATGAATGGCCTCGTTCAGGGTGGGATAAAACTGTGTCACGCCTGGCACAGGTTTGACGTTCGCGCGAGCAAGGGTTTTCAGCGGTTGAAATTGCAGGTCGGCAATAATTACCTGTTTATCCACGCTGGCGCAGTAACTTACCAACTTGTTCAGCGCTGCGACACCACCCGCATCAAGCAGTGTTACGCCATCCATGTAGAGAATGACACCATCAAGGTCTTTCATACTTGCAGAAATCTCCCCAAACACACGGTCTGCCGCCGCAAAAAACAGTGGGCCATTGATTTTCAGCACCGCCCAACGTTCAGGTATGGGTACATCTATTAACTTTTTGTTGCCGGTGATATCCGAGATTCTCGTCATTGCGGCCATTTGTCCGACAAATAAGATGAAAGCCAGGAGCACACCCGCTGTAATCGCAATCACCATATCCAGGAAAACGGTGAGCATCAGGCAGGTCACGAAGACAGCAATGTCCCGCACGGGCGCGTGCCGAACAAGATGCAGCGATTTGGATGCCTCGCTCATATTCCAGGCTACGACAATCAATAGAGCGGCCATCGCAGGCATGGGTAAATAGGCCAGCAGCGGTGCCAGCAAAACCAGCGCGAATAAAATGACCAGTGCATGGGTCATTGACGCTAGCGGGGATTGTGCGCCGGCTCGGAGATTTGCAGTGGAGCGGGCAATCGCCGCGGTTGCCGTGATTCCGCCGAAGAAGGGTGCGATGATGTTACCCAGGCCCTGGCCAAGCAGTTCACTATTGGCACTGTGGCGCTTACCGGTCATGCCATCCAGCACCACGGCACACAACAGGGATTCAATGGCACCCAGCATCGCGATCCCGAATGCGGACGGAAGCAGGCTAGCCACCAG
>CAYTDW010000526.1:0-2949 GCA_964436585.1 uncultured Halioglobus sp.
TGCCTTCTGGCCAGTGGAGGAGGCCCACCAGGATTACTACCTGAAAAACCCGGTTCGCTACCAGTACTACCGCTGGAATTGCGGTCGCGACCAGCGACTGCAGCAGCTATGGGCAGAGCAGGCCAGACACTAGCCATGCCATGACAGTGGGCAGCGTGACACCATAGTGCCTTGCGCGAGAGCCTACCCCAACGGTACCGGTCGACTTCGTCACCCATCCCGTGTGTATAATGCCCGGCATGAGTACGACCGCACCGCTATCCGAATCGCTATCGGCCGGGCCTGTTCACCCTGGCCTTGTCGCCTGTCCATCCTGCGACCTGCTGTTTGATGTCGGGGACATGCGCCACGGGGAAAAAGCCCGCTGTTCCCGCTGCGGGGGCTTCCTGACCCAGGTCAGGGACGACGGTTTTGCGCGGCTGCAGTCTTTCGCTTTTTCGGGACTTGTGTGCCTGCTCCTGGGCTGCGCTTTTCCCTTCCTGTCCTTCAAGTCGAGCGGGCTGGAGAACACCATGACCCTGCCCCAGACCGTGGAGCAGCTGTATGCCCAGGGGCGGCCCGACCTGGCCCTGCTGGTCGCCGGTTTCATTATTGTGATTCCCGCGGCGGTGCTGCTGTTGCTGCTGGCGCTGTCCACCTGCGTCATCCGCCAGCGTTTCTATGTCTGGATGGTCCCCGTGACCCGGCTGGTATTCCATATGCAGAACTGGGCGATGGTCGAGGTATTTTTTATCGGTGTGCTGGTCAGCCTGGTGAAGATTGCGCATATGGCGACGGTGGTTATCGGTATCTCGTTCTGGGGTTACGGCGCGTTCGCGCTATGCTTCGTCGCGGCCATTTCGAGTCTCGATCGCTTCCAGTACTGGAAGGAGCTCGAACGGCTGGAGAGCTTGCAACATGCCGGCTGATACTGCCGCTTCCCGCCACCTGGCGGCATGCCATCTCTGCCTGAAACTCGCCGACGCCAGCCTGCATCACTGCCCCCGCTGCGGCGAGCCTCTGCACCAGCGCAAGCCAAACAGCCTGCAGCGGACCCTGGCGCTGCTGGTTACCGCCACCGTGCTCTATATTCCCGCCAATATGCTGCCAATCATGGTGACTGATCAGTTCGGCAACCCCACCGATAGCACCATCCTGGGCGGCGTGGTGCTGCTGATCCAAATGGATTCCATCCCGATCGCGGCCATTATATTTATTGCCAGTGTCATGGTGCCCCTTGGCAAGCTGCTGGCGCTGTTTTACCTCTGCTGGAGTGTTGCCAGGCAAAAGCAGAGCGACCCCCGGCAGCGTACTGTGATGTACCGGGCCGCCGAATTTATTGGAAAGTGGTCCATGGTGGACGTGTTCGTGGTCTCCATCCTGGTTGCGCTGGTACATCTCACCGGCCTGCTGGTGATTCTCCCCGGGGCAGCGGCCGTCGCGTTCGCCGGCGTTGTGCTGGTGACCATGGTGGCCGCGGAAAGTTTTGACCCCAGGATGATCTGGGACCAACAGGAAGAAACCCATGAGTGAACTGAAACCCGCGATCAGTACCGGCACCAGGTTTAACCCGATCTGGGTGGTGCCCGTGGTGGCGGTGATTGTCGGCATTTATATGGTTGTCCACACCATGCTGACCGAGGGGCCGGAGATTACCATCCAGTTCAATACGGCAGAAGGCCTGGAGGCAGGCAAGACCAGGCTGCGCTACCGGGACGTGGATATCGGTCTGGTGCAGAACGTGTCTCTCTCCGAGGACATGGACAATGTGCTCGTCACCGTGAAAATGGATAAGGAAGCGGCCAATATGCTGCGGGAGGACACACGGTTCTGGGTAGTGCGGGCCCGGGTCGGCGCGGGGGCCATTTCCGGGCTCGGCACGATCCTGTCAGGTGCCTATATCCAATTGGACCCCGGTACCGGCACCCATAGAAAGGGCGGTGCGTACGTCGGCCTGGAGGTGCCGCCACTGACACCCGCCGATGCCCCTGGCATTCGTCTCACCCTGCACAGTGAACAGGCGGGTTCCCTGGGCGAGGGTGACGTCATCGTCTACAGGGGCTTCAAGGTCGGGCGAATCGAGGGCGTCACTTTCGACAGCGAAAAACAGCTGGTGATCTATGACGCATTCATCGATGCCCCCTACGATCAACTCGTCACTTCCAACACCCGCTTCTGGAACACGAGCGGTGTCTCGATCAGCGCCTCCGCGTCTGGCGTCGAGGTGACCACAGGATCGATGGAAACCATCCTGCTCGGCGGGGTCGCCTTCGCCAATCTACCGGGCCTGCCGGCGGGCAAAAAGGTCGCCTCCGGCGCGACCTTCAAGCTCAGCCCCTCCTTTAGCCAACTGCAGGAGGATCCCTACCGCTTCAGAATCTACTATGTCGCCCAGTTCGACCAGTCCCTGCGGGGTCTGGAGCCAGGTGCCCCGGTCGAATACCGGGGCATGCCGATCGGGCGTGTGGAGCGGATACTGATAAATGAACTGGTTGCCCAGCGTGAGGCGGGGAGGGGACAGCCCATCCCGGTATTGCTCTATCTGGAACCGGCCCGGTTGGGGCTGGAAGATTCGGAAGAGTCAATTGAGGGGATGCGACAGAGTATCGCGCTCGGAGTGACAAACGGTATGCGGGCGACTCTGCAGACGGGTAACGTGCTCACCGGGGCCCTCTATATCAATGTCGATTGGTACAAGGACCAGCCGGCGGCAGCGATTGGCGAATTCGAGGGATTTCAGGTTATACCCACCATTCCCAGCGGCCTTGGGCGTCTCGAGCAGCAGGTGGCGAGCCTGCTCGACAAGCTCAATGCGTTGCCAGTGGAGCCAATGCTGACCAAGGCAACCGGAACCCTGGGTACCATGGACGGCGCCCTGGCCTCGCTGACCACCACCTTGAAGTCACTGCAGCAGATACTCGAGGAGGACGGCACCAAGGCCCTGCCGGACGAACTCTCCCGGACCCTGGC
>CAYTDW010000527.1:0-2946 GCA_964436585.1 uncultured Halioglobus sp.
ACTGCTGCGATTGGTGGCTTTCCGCCCCGCTGCGGTGATAGACGAAAGCCTGCATGCCGGCAACCTGGTCCCGGTCGGGGCCGCATCCGCACCGAGTGTCGCGCGGGAGGTCGACGGCCCGGTAAAAAAGCCCGTTAGCGCACCGGCGGCATCGCAGCCGGTGCAGCAGCCGCATGTCGGGGCGGCGCCTGTGGCCGCAAGCGGCCCCGCGGTGAGTGAGGGGCCGGCTTGCGCCCTCGAGGCCCTCGACCCCGGTAATTGGCACCAGGTACTGGAACAGTTGGGCCTCGGCGGAATTGTGTATACCATAGCGCGCAACTGCGAGTTGCGCGATCGCGACGGCGCCAGCCTGCAGCTTGTTCTCGACCGCGACAATGCCGCCCTGTTCAACAAGGCTCATACCGGGCAGATTCGTGCCGCCCTCGAGAAATGCTTCGGGCAGGCGCTGTCGCTCACCATTGAGCCGGGTGATCTGCAGGGCGAGACACCCGCCCGGCGTCAGGCGAGGCTGCGCCAGGAACGACAGCAGGCGGCGGTCGCCATCATCGAGGCGGACCCGCTGCTGCAGCAATTGATAGCGCGTTTCGATGGCGAACTTGACCGCGCTTCCATAACCCCGGCCGACCCCTGATGCGGGTCAGGATCAATGCCAGCTGGTTACCCAGGGAGGTTCGATGAAAGGAAGTATTGCAGATCTGATGCAGCAGGCGCAGAAGATGCAGGCCGACCTGCAGAAGAAGCAGGAGGAACTGGCCAATACCGAGGTGCGTGGGGAGGCGGGTGCCGGCCTGGTCGCGGTCATCATGACCGGCCGCCACGACATCAAGCGGGTAGCGATCGATGACGCCGTGCTGCGCGAGAACAAGGAAGTGCTCGAAGACCTGCTGGCGGCGGCGGTGAACGACGCCGTGCGCAAGGTGGAGGCACGCAACCGCGACGCCATGTCCGGCCTGGCCGCGGGCCTCAATTTGCCCGCCGGTTTCAAGCTGCCGTTTTAGGCAACCCTCAGCGCTTATGAAATTCAGCCCAGCCCTGCAGAACCTCATGGATACCCTGCGCTGCCTGCCCGGGGTCGGGCCCAAATCCGCACAGCGAATGACCCTGCACCTGCTGGAGCGGGACCGTGAGGGCGCCGGCGCCCTGGCTGCGGCCCTGCTGGAAGCGGTGGAACGTATCGGTCACTGCGCTCGCTGTCGCAACTTCACCGAACTCGAAGTGTGTGAAATCTGTGCTGATCCCAGGCGGGACGCCAGCACCATCTGCGTAGTGGAAACCCCGGCGGATGTGCTGGCCATAGAGGAGAGCGGCGGATTCAACGGGATCTACTTTGTGCTGATGGGGCATCTGTCACCCATCGATGGCATTGGCCCGGCCGAGATTGGCCTGGAGATTTTCCACCAGCGAGTTATAGATGAAGGCATCAAGGAGGTCATCCTCGCGACCAACCCCACGGTGGAGGGGGAGGCCACGGCCTACTACCTGACCGACATGCTGCACAGTGCCGGCATCAGGGTGTCGCGCATAGCCCACGGAGTGCCCCTGGGTGGTGAACTGGAATATGTCGATGGCTCGACCCTGGCCCACGCCCTGTTGGGCCGCAGGACGGTGGCCTAGCGTGCAGTGGCAGTTGATCGAGTCTGATGCGGCGCTGCAGGCAGCCCTGGCCCAGGCGCAGGGCAGCACTGTGGTGGCAGTGGATACCGAATTCATGCGCCGCAACACCTTTTACCCACAGGTCGCGCTGGTACAACTGTGTTTCGGTGACACGGCGCTGCTGGTCGATCCCCTGGCGATAAACGCTACCGCGCCGCTGGCGGCGCTGCTGACAGACCCGGGGGTGGTGAAGGTATTGCATTCCGCCAGCGAGGACCTGGAGGTTTTCAGCCGCTGGCTGGGCGTACTGCCGGAGCCGCTGTTTGACACCCAGCGCGCCGCCGCCCTGCTGAACCTGGGTTTTGGCATGGGTTACAGCGCCCTGGTCAAGCTGGTTTGCGACATCGACCTGCCCAAGGGCGAGACCACCTCCGACTGGTTGCGGCGCCCCCTGACGATTTCCCAGTGCGAGTACGCGGCCCAGGACGTGGCGTGGTTGCTGCCGGTGTGGCGACACCTCGAGCGACTCTGCCTGCAGCAGGGCAAGGAGAGTTGGGTGCTCGCGGATGGGCGCGATGCCATCGCGGCCTATAACAGCCCTGGCAATGACTATTTCAAGCGCTTCAAGAACGCCTGGAAACTCGATTCGCGACAGTTGGCTGCGCTCAGGGCCGTGTGTGCATGGCGCGAACTGGCCGCCAGGAGCCGGGATAAACCCCGCAGCTGGATTATTGACGACCAGGCCTGTGTACAGCTGGCGCAATTCGACCCGAAGACTGCCGATGAACTCAAGTCCCAGGTCGGGCTCGATGCCGCTGCCATGCGCCGCAACGCCGGTGAACTGCTGGAACTGCTGGCCGCGCAACGCATGGTTCCCGCGGAGCAGTTGCCGGCTCGGCTGCCGGGCCCCCTCGACGCGACGCAGCGCAAGCAGCTGAAACAGCTCAGGGCCCGGGTGCAGGCGATCGCCGCACAGTTGTCGGCCGCTCCCGAGGCCCTGTTGCAGAGCAGGGATTATGAGCTGTTGCTGCGCGAGGCCGGCGGCGAGGCGGTGGAGCAGCCGCTGCACTGGCAGGGCTGGCGCAGCGAGCTCGTGATCGAGCCTTTGCGGGCGAGCCTGGCGGGCACATGACAAGGCGCTTCGTGGCGGTGTACAAGGGCGCGCGCAAACCCGAGGCCTATCTCTTTGTCGACAAGGCCAGGGGTTTGGCGGATGTTCCCGCGGTGTTGCTCAGCCAGTTCGGTGAGACCGAGGTGGCAATGACCCTGCTGCTGGAGCCCGGACGCAAGCTGGCCCGGGCGAACGCAGCCCAGGTGCTGGCGGCCATCGAGGCACAGGGCTATTTCCTGCAA
>CAYTDW010000528.1:0-2930 GCA_964436585.1 uncultured Halioglobus sp.
CTCGCTCGCCATGCGCCTGAGGTAGCTGTCGGTCAGTCGTTCCAGCGCGGCGCTGTCGCGGCCCAGGTAATAGCTCGGGCGACGCACCGAGAGTATCAGGCTGAGCGCCTGCTTGTAGTAGTAAGCGCGCTCGGCAAGCGGCGCCGAGGTCGATGACAGGACGCGATTGGCCGCGGCGGCATCGCTGCCGTACCAGGCCTGCAGACCGTCGCCCAGGCTGCTGACCTCGCCAAAACCCGGCTGCGCGGCGAGCGGCAGCGAGTTGAGATAATTCAGCACCAGGTTGCGCCGCGCCGGCAGCGTGGCGGGGCCCTGGCTGTAAACGCGCAAACTGGCCGACCCCATCTGGTAAAACTTGTCGCGGGCGTCATTGGTAATGCCACCGGGTGAGTGGCGGAACTTCTCGAGCTGGGTGGCGAGGGTGCTGGCGCCGAAAACCTTGTGCTCGCGCCCGAAGGCTTTCAGCACCTGTTGCGCGATTGCCATGGCCAGCCGCTCCCAGTCGACGACGGGATTCATGTTGGGGCGCGTGGCGTCGAGCAATTCCCTGTCCTCCACGTACAGCAGCGCCTGCACGACGAGCGCAGGGATAGACTCGAAATCGGCATAGACCATGCGCGGATAGCGGGCCCGCTGGATCACGGTGCCGTGCATGTCCAGCAACTCCAGCCCGGTCTGGCTCTTTTCCGGGTAGACGTTGAATACGCCGCGGGCCGCCAGTTCGCTCAGGCGCCGCGAGGGCACTGCCTGCCGCTCGATGCCGTAGCCGCTGTTGAGCAGCCGCTGCTGGAACTCGGGCAGCTGCGCGTAACCCAGCCGCACATCCCAGGGGCCGCGGTCGGGAATCACCGGTTCGCGCGCCGCACCGGGCTCCACCTGGTAGTCGATGCCGGCCGCAAAATCCGCGAGCCAGCGCGATTGCAGGGTGCCGTTGCGCATCTCGTCGTGGGCCAGGAAGGCCAGTGCCAGCGTGCCGCCCAGCACGATCACGCCGAGGGTTATTCGCAGCAGCGGCGCGAACACCCTGCGCCACAGGCCGGCGGGTTTGCGCGAACGCGCCGCGGGGCGACGCGGTCCCGCTGCGGCCTTGCCGCGGGCGCGGCCTGCGGGGGCGCGCCGGGGGTCCGGCTTGCGTCCCGCTATCACGGCCAGGTTGTGCGCCAGTGCGCCAGTTGTAGTGCGCAAGACTCTATTTGCATCGTCCCCGTAGATTGCCCGAAGCGCGTCCCCGAGTGCCACTGAACATCAAGCAATGGCAGCCTTTTTTTGTTGTCCCGGAGCGGTATTATCGGGGCATTGCAAGTCCCGGGACACAGGAATCTATGTCACTGTTACCGGCTTGTCCTCATCCCTTCCCTGAGCAAGGAATCCAGCATTCGTTTGACCAAGACCGCCCGGTCGGCATGGGCTAGTATTTCTATACCTGTAGAAACGACGTTACGTCATATTGACATCTAGCCTGTCTCGGAATAGTATGCTGGCATACGTATTGTCGTAACGACGTTCTTGCAGATATGACTTTAGGCGAGCTGGCTGAAGTACAGATGGGCTACCCCTTCCGGTCGCGTCTCGAGCACGACCCGCAGGGCGATGTCGCCGTGATCCAGATGAAGGACATCGACGACGCCAACCTGCTGCACGCCGAAGAAGCGATCCGGGTAACGCTGCCCAAGGGCAAGACCCACCACCTGCTGTGTGCGGGCGACCTGCTGTTCCGCTCGCGGGGTCGCAGCAATGGCGCGGCTCAGGTGCTGGAAGGCATCGGCCCGGCGGTGCTCGCGGCGCCAATGCTGCTGATCCGGCCCCACAAGGTGCTGCCCGCCTACCTGTGCTGGTACATCAACGCGCCGGCCACCCAGGCCCAACTGGCTGCGCTGGCCGAGGGCACCTCGGTGCGGATGATCAGCGCCGAAGCGCTGAAGACGCTGGAGGTACCGCTGCCTTCGCAGGCCACACAGCAACGCATCGTGCAGGCCGCCGCCCTGGCCGAACAAGAACAAACACTGCTGGCCCGCATCGCCACCCTGCGCCAGCGCCTGACCACACACATGCTGATGAAGCTTGCCCACCCATCCTCAGAAAGAGCCCTCCCATGACCGACCAGCTCACCCAACAAGACGTCAACAACACCGCCTGGGCCGCCTGCGACACCTTCCGCGGCGTCATCGACCCGGCGCAGTACAAGGACTACATCCTGGTGATGCTGTTCCTGAAGTACATCAGCGACCAGTGGGCCGACCACTACGCCGAGTACAAAAAGGAATACGGCGACAACGAGGAGCGCATCCGCCGTAAGTTGGAGCGCGAGCGCTTCATCCTGCCCTACGTCGAGTTCAAGGATGAGAAAACTGGCGAGGTCACCGACCGCTTTCTGGCCGACTTCCACGCTCTGTACGAGCGGCGCAAAGCGGCCAACCTCGGCGAGCTGATCAACATCGTGCTCGACCACATCGAGGAGGCCAACAAGGCCAAGCTCGAAGGCGTGTTCCGCAACATCGACTTCAACTCCGAGGCCAACCTCGGCAAGACCAAGGATCGCAACCGCCGTCTGGAAAACTTGCTGGGCGACTTTGCCAAGCTCGACCTGCGTCCCAGCCGCGTGTCCGAGGACGTGATCGGCGACACCTATATCTACCTGATCGAACGCTTCGCCTCGGACGCCGGCAAGAAGGCCGGCGAGTTTTACACGCCCAAACAAGTATCGAAGCTGCTGGCGCAGCTGGCCGCCCCCAAGCCCGGCGACCGCATCTGCGACCCCACCTGCGGCGCCGGCGGCCTGCTGATCGAAGCCGCCGCGCTGGTGGAAGCACAGGGCAGCCGCGACTTCGCGCTGTTCGGCCAGGAGGTCAACGGCAGCACCTGGGCGCTGGCGCGGATGAACATGTTCCTGCACGGCAAGGACGCCGCCCGCATCGAATGGGGCGACACCC
>CAYTDW010000529.1:0-2930 GCA_964436585.1 uncultured Halioglobus sp.
GGGGCCGCTGACCAGCACAGCGGCGGCGTAGGCCAGGATAGCCAGCGCAACGACGATCCTGAAATAGAAGTCCAGCTTCGACAGGGCAACGGTGAAGGGCTTGCCCTCGCCGAGGGACAGCAGCAGCACTACCGCGAACCAGTACAGGGACACGGCCCAGGCCAGCGCCACGCCGGCGCCGCCCGGGTCCAGCATGCCCGCGAGCCAGGCCATATGCAGGCCAATGGCGAAAATCAGGGGCATCGCCAGTTTCGGGCCCATATCACAGGCCAGCATGATCTTCAGGGCGACCTGCCGCGACTGCGGCGACAGCTCGCGGTTGGTGACCTGGCGGCTGGACAGGAAGGTGCCGAGGTCGCCTCCCAGCCAGTAGACGAGGGCGAGAATATGGGCGAACTTGAGCAGCAGGTATTCGTTCATTCGCTTTCTGGTATCAGGGCTTGCGCCCGCTCGGAGGCCCCGCAGCGAAAGCCGCAGGGATACAAAGACCTAATGTCCGCGGACTATAGCACCTGCCGCCCGGCACCTTTTGACTTTTGTCATTTGGGTGCCATCGGGGGCAGCGTAAGCTGGGCCCGCCCCGTGTATAGCGAGACACAGTATGACCAAGCCCAAAACCGTTCGGGTGGCGGCGGCCCAGTTCGCGGTGGGCGCCGATATCCAGGCCAACCTCGCCGCCTGCCTGCACTGGCTGGATGCCGCCAGCCGCTGCAAGCCGGACCTGGTGGTGTTGCCCGAATTCTGCAATCACCTGTCCTGGTATGAGGACAAGCAGCACTGTTTCGATGTCTCGGTGAGGCTCGACGGGCCGTTCCTGGCTGCCATCGCCGGCAGGGCGCGGGAGTTGGGCATTCACGTGGTGGTCAACTGCACCGTGCAGCGGGACGACGGCAGCGCCACGGGCTCCAGCCTGCTGTACTCCCCGGCGGGCGCGCTGCTGGCGGACAACACCAAGCAGATTTACATCGGCCACGAGAACGACTTCCTGGTGGCCGCCGCCGGCGAGGGTCCGGTGGTGGCCACGGCCCTGGGCAGGCTCGGTCTCTATGCCTGCATGGACGGCGTCATCAACGAGACGCCCCGCTGCCTCGCCCTCAATGGCGCCCAGGTGATGCTCAACAGCCTCAATTCCTTCGCCACCGACGAGAGCTCCCTCCATATCCCGGTGCGCGCGGCGGAGAACAAGGTGTTCGTCGTGGCGGCCAACAAGGTGGGGCCGCTGGTGCCACAGCAGATGGTAGAGGGCATCAGCGCCGCCACCGGCATTCCGGTGGAGTTCCTCTGCGGCGCCGGGGAGAGCCAGGTCGTGGCGCCGGACGGCAGGGTGCTGGCGAAGGCGTCCCGGGATCGGGCGGAATTTGTCTACGCGGATATCGAGGTCGCCCGGGCCGACGACAAGCGGCGCCCGGACGGCACCGATATTTTCCGCAGTCGCAGACCCGAACTGTACCGGGCGATCTGCGCTGACCCCGCTACCCAGGCGCTGCCTCCCATGCGCGGCCCGGCACAGGCACTGGTCGCCCTGGTGCAACTGGCCGCGGCCTGCGACCTGGATGAAGCCTGCACCCGGGTGGCCGAAGCGGCTGCCGCTGGTGCCCACCTGATCGCCCTGCCGCCGCTGGCGGGCGACACTGCCGACCCCGCCGCCGCGATTGTCCGCGGGGCCGCGGCTATCGAGCGGCTTGCCGCCAGCTGCGGTGATGCCTGCGTCGCCACCACCCTGGTGCTGGCCGACCACAGTGCCGCCTACCGGCACAGCGCCGTGCTGATCGATCGCAGCGGCTTGATCCACGAGCAGGCCCAGGTTCACCCGTCGGCGCGGTTTGCCGGCAGCGCGCTGGCGGACGGGTTTGCCAGCGCCGATCTGCCCTGTGGGCGCGTCGCGGTGGTGACCTCGGACGACAGTATTTATCCCGAGACTTTCCGCCTGCTCGCGCTGGCGGGAGTGGAAACCGCGGTGGTGCCGCTGTCGCCGCTGGAAGACTGGGAACTGGCCACCGGCCTGCTGGAGCGCTCCGCGGAAAACCGCATCAACCTGCTGGCGGCCCCGGACAGCTGCGCCCACGGCGCCGGTTTCATCACCTCGCTGCAGACGGATTTTACCGTCCTCACCCAGTGGCAGGAGCGGCCCTTCGACGGCCTGCTGAGCCAGCCCGAGTGGTTCCGGTGCCCGGCGCAGCCGGGTGTCAGCCTGCGCAGCATTGCGCCCGCGAATGCCGCCAACAAGGTGGTATCGCGCAATACCGACCTGCTGGCCAACCGGCCCTGGCGGCTGGCCGGCGCCATCGCGCGCTGATTTGCGAAAAATCAAGGTGCGGCCGCAGCGGCGGCGGCACACTGGCAGCCTACACTTCGGAGAAACAAGATGATCGACATCCAGCAAGGGCTGCCCACGGATTCGCTGCCGGCAAGGCTCTACGCCAGCACCCTGCAGCGACTGGTTGATACCCTGGGCCTGCAGGAGGTTCGCGCCGCGGATGGCGGCCCCTACCTGCCGCTGGTCAGCCAGTTGCCCATGGTACAGGGTGAGGTCGGCAGGGTGCGGGTGTTCAGCGGCGGGCCGTTGTTCCGGGTGGTGACCTGCTCCCTCGCGGTCGCGCCCATCCAGCTGGACTCACACATGTTGTTCGCCTTCACCCCGGGCAGCAGCGCGGTGCCGCATTTCACCCTGGATTCGGTCAAGGCCGGTGAGCATTTTGCCTTTCACCTCGACCTGATCCCGCGCCTGGACCTCGGCGCCAACCTCGCCTACATGGACGAGGTGTTCGGCCCACTCACCCCGGCGTACGAGTCGGGCGCCGCCATCGAGGGTCTCAGCAAGGCTCACCTCTCGCCGCGGCAGTACGCCGTCATGTCGCCCTGGATGCTGGCCAACCGGGCCTCGGAAGATGCCTTCTCCCGCATCGAGGCGACAGTGCTGGCCTACCAGC
>CAYTDW010000530.1:0-2898 GCA_964436585.1 uncultured Halioglobus sp.
AGCACCACCGATAACCTGGGGCCCGTCCTCAATGACGCGGTGGTCGACATATTGCGGGATTTCCCGCTGCCGCCGAAGTAAACCTCGTAAACCGCCAATTGCACTGAGAACCCCATGAGACCGATCCCTTTATGGTTAGCGCTGACAGCACTTTTCCCCGCGTTTGCGCCAGTGCAGGCGGCGGAACAGCCGGCGCCAAACAGCAGTCCCGGGGCCGGTGCCGATGCCGGTTTGCTGCGGATTCTGCAGGATCACCAGTGGTCCCTGACGGCGGCAACCGACAACCAGGCACAGACTATCGCCACCCTGTTTCCCGCTGATGCGCCTCCCTATTCGTTTACTTTTTCCGTATCCCCCCCTGCATCCATGCTCAATTTCAAAGGGGGCTGCAACGCTTTCGGCGGGAGCTTCCAGCTCAATGAACGCGGCGAACTGGTAGCCGGGCCGATGCGCTCAACCATGATGGCCTGTCAGCCGGCGCTGATGCAGGCTGATACCGCGTTGGCGGCCATGCTGGCCCGGCCGCTACAGCTTGCGATCACCTGGGGCGCGCCACCACGACTGCAGTTGCAGACGGCATCGAATGAGATACTGACGCTGAGCGGGCAGCTTACACCGGAGGCCCTGTACGGGCCGGCCACACGTATTTTTCTCGAGGTTGGCGCCGAACGGTTGCCCTGCAGGAACCCGCGCAATTCAGAGACCACCTGCCTGCAGGTGCGCGAAATCAGCTTCGACGAGAAAGGTTTGCGCGACGCAGCTCCCGGACCGTGGCAGCCGTTTTATGACGCCATCGAGGGTTACACCCATACGCCCGGTCAACGCAACGTGCTGCGCGTGAAGCGGTTTGACCGGGGCGCGGCGGCAGAGGATGCCGCCCCGGCTATCTATGTACTGGATCTCATCGTCGAGACCGAGGTGATGCCGCAATAAAATGACTGTGACCACCTTCCACGGCGCCTGCCTCTGCGGCGAGGTGCAATTTGAATACCAGGGGCCCAGCCTCTGGTGCGCGCACTGCCATTGCTCCATGTGTCAGCGCGCCCACGGCGCGCCGGTGGTCACCTGGGTCGGGGTGGACGAACAACGCTTCCACTTGAGTTCCGATGCCGCCCTGCGCTGGTATCACTCGTCGGCGGCCGCCGAACGCGGCTTTTGCGCCCACTGCGGCTCTACCCTGTTCTTCCGGTCGCAGCGCTGGCCGGGGGAAATCCATATCGTGCGCACCAATATTGCCGGCGAGATCGACGTCATGCCCTCCCTGCACGTGCACTGCGAGTCGCAGGCGCCCTGGTTCAGCCCGGGCGACTCGCTGCCTCGCCACAGGGAATCCGGGGACGGCACGCCGGAGACGGTGCCGCCTGATCGATAATGCGGTAAGGTGTCGTGGAAAATCCAAGCCGGAACCCGCCACCGGTGTTCACCGTAGTCGCCCTCAACATCATGGTTATTGCCACGGTTGTGGTCATTCACTACGGGTTCCTGTTTCGCTTGACGGAGCTTATGCCCTATATAAAAGTGCGGCACCGTTTCCGCATCGTGTTCGGGGTTTTCGGCGCCCTGACCGCCCATGCGCTGGAAATCTGGATTTTCGCCCTATCCTATTTCTGGATGCACCACGCGCAGGGCTGGGGTCATTTCGAGGGAAACTTCGAGGGACGGCTGCTCGACTGCGTTTATTTCTCTTTCACCACCTACACCACGCTGGGATTCGGCGATATCGCACCGCACGGCGAAGTGCGCTACCTGGCAGGGCTCGAGGCCCTGACCGGCTTCGTCCTGATTACCTGGACCGCCTCTTTCCTTTACCTGGAAATGACGCGCTACTGGGACCGGGACTGAGCCCGTGGCAGCACGCGACGACCATTTGTGCACGCACCCAGGATGTATGACTGTTTTCCGGCGGTCCCTGTGAAAGCCGCCTGGTTGTGCGTTTTCCTTGCCACCCTCACCTGGTCTGCCGTCAATCCCCGCGACTATCCCACCTGGCTACTGGAGGTGGCCCCCGCGCTGATCGGCCTGGGTATCATGGCGTTTACCTACAACAGCTTTCGCCTGACCCCGTTGCTGTACGGCCTGATCCTGGCGCACTGCATCGTATTGATGGTGGGCGGTCACTACACCTATGCGGAAGTGCCCCTGTTTGATTACCTCAAGCCGGTGTTCGGCTGGGAGCGCAACAACTACGACAAGCTGGGCCATTTCATGCAGGGCTTCGTGCCCGCCATCCTCGCCAGGGAAATCCTGATTCGCAAGGCCGTGGTCGCCTCAGCCGGCTGGCGCAACCTGTTCATCATCAGCGTATGCCTGGCCTTCTCGGCATTCTATGAAATGCTGGAGTGGTGGGTGGCCATCGCGACGGGCACCGCGTCAGAAGCTTTCCTGGGCACCCAGGGCTATATCTGGGATACCCAATCCGACATGGCCATGGCACTGCTGGGGGCCGTGATCGCCCTGCTCACTCTCGCGCGCTTGCACGACCGGCAATTGACGGCGGTAAAATGACCATTATTGTTTACCCGTGCTGAAAACGGCCTGACATTCGCCTAGACTGAACCGCCGCCATACTAAAACTAACAGGCGAGGCCAGACAGGGTTATCCGTGAAACTCACCGCCAGCTCGCTGAATAACCCTGCGTCCGTCCTCGTCGCCGTGACTATGATCCTGGCGTTCGGCGTCGCCAGCCTGATGCGGCTACCGATCCAGCTCTTTCCCGACATCGAAAACCCCGTAATCGCCATCCAGACCGGCTGGCGCGCGGCCTCCCCGCGGGAGATCGAATCGGAGATTATCGAGCCCATCGAGGCGGTCCTGCGGGGCCTGCCGGGGCTGAAGGAGATGACCGCGGTCGCCAACCAGGGGGAGGGCTGGGTCAACCTCGAGTTCGGCCTGGAAAC
>CAYTDW010000531.1:0-2892 GCA_964436585.1 uncultured Halioglobus sp.
GCTCATTGCCGACTCAATATCCAGCAAGCGTATGTCTCCATCGATTCGGAGGAATTCTATGATGACGACGGCATACTTCTGGGTGTAACGCGTGGTATGGCCATGGCCGAGGGCGTTGAACATGTTTACGACCAAGTCCAGGCAGGGGATCAGGTATTGGCGTATTACGCAGGCTATGCTGCATTGTTAGCGGTTGGTTTCAGCGAGGAAGAGGCGTCACTCGGGGCAGATGACGATTTTGCGCTGGCGGAGTACCTGATTGACTTCTGGCAGATTGGAAATCACTCTGAATGGAAGCAGAAGGCCGCATTGCTGATGCGAGATGAGGCAAATATTGCGGCTGTGGCCAGGGTTTCTGAGGAACTTCTGCTGGAGCGCCGGCTGGTGATGGATCAGGTTGAGGCTCTGATTGATGTTGCCGATGGCGGAATACCGGAAGCGGAATACCAGAGATGTAAGCGGGCATTCTGGAGTGGGCGAAGGTAAGGATATTTACTGACCCAACCACCCAGCCAAAATTCATCCAGGCCAAAGGTGAAGTCGGAGACCATGATCTTTGCTTCGCCGCTATAAGAAACCCCCTCAGAACTTTCACGCAACTCTGTAACCATGCTTCAAAAAAGTATGGGGGTCTGGGGGGGAGAAGGAGAACCTACCAAGATAACCGTCGGACCTGACAACTCGACGCCAACCCATGCGCTGCAAGGCCTTGCGGTTGATGACCTGGCGACGGGTACGTCGAGTGCGACGGGTTGGTTGGTGGTTTCTGGGGATATCGCTCCTCACAACGGACCTGATGCCGTGATTTGGGACTGGTTTGGAGCACAGCGAGTCAGCTGCGACGAGAGATTACACGGCGCCGCTCGCACTCGTGCGTACATGTAAGGGAGCGTCAACAAGGTTTGCAGTAGTCTCCGCTACGGCAGGTGTGGGTTGTGGTGGAATCTCCGGCGGGGTCCCTGAACTGAGCTGGCAGACAGCCTGCGGCAGTCAGGCGTGGAGACCCTGCTGGCGCCCCAATATATTTGCGTCACCCCCTTTAATATTGCGGACAATGGTGCATATACTTCGCACGCACAGCACTGATAACCGGACTACGGACTGACAACAGCGAGGGCGTGGCGAGTTGATTCATCCAGACAGTGAGTTACGCTTTATATCCAGGGAAGTGGGGTATGGCGTCTTTGCCACACAGCACATCCCCAAGGGCACGTTTATCTGGGTGCTGGACTTTTTCGATCGGATCCTCACGCCGGCTGAGGTAGGCGCCCTGCAACCCGGGCTGCGGACCATTGTAGACCGCTACTCCTACCAGGCAACCGATGGTAACTTCGTTTTCTGCTGGGATTTTGGTCGCTACATGAACCACAGCTGCGAACCCGCCAGTCGCGGAGTCGGCGACGCCTTCGAGGTGGCGATCCGCGACATCGAGCCGGGAGAACAGCTTACCTGCGAGTACGGCACCTTGAATTTGCTGCACACGTTGACGTGTCGCTGCGGCGCCCCAAGCTGTCGCGGCACGGTCCGGCGTGATGATGCGGAGCGCCATTTTGAACTTTGGGACGCCCAGGCCTCGAGTGCTTTCGCCCTGGCGGGTACCGTTGCGCAGCCGCTCCTGCCCTATGCCAAGTTGGGCCCTCGCGATCTGCCTCTCATGGAGGACTTGCAGGCGGGCCGCGCCGCCTGGGTGCCATCCGCACGCGACTTCCACATTGTCGAGGTGCCGGATGAGCTAAGGCTGGGCGCTGGCCGCTCTGCTTTGTGATTCACCCGCACACTCGACTCGTCTTTATTGACGAAGTTGTCGGCAATGGTGTCATCGCCACCCGCCGCATACCGCGCGGCACCATCACGTGGGTGCTGGATGGTCTGGACCGCTCCTTCACTGACACCGACCTGAGCGCTCTGCCGCCGTGCTACAATCACCTGATTGACCGCTGGACCTTTCATGATGGTCATGGCCGCCGGGTGCTGTGTTGGGATCACGGCCGCAATCTCAATCACTCCTGCGCACCGAACTGCGGCGGGAGCGAATTCTTGTTCGAGATCGCCCTGCGCGACATCGAGGAGGGGGAGCAGCTCACCAACGACTATGCGACGCTTTATATGCACGCCGGTGAAAGCTTCGTCTGCCGGTGCGGTGCGCCTGGCTGCCGCGGCAGAGCATCCAATGAGCATCAGTCCACAGTGGTAGCCGCTATCCACGAACAACTGGGTGATGCGCTGGGCATTATGGAACTGGTCGAACAGCCCCTGGGACCCTTCATGTGCCAGGATTGGCTGGAGACTGCCCTGGATTCGATCACGCTTGGCCTGCGCAACGCCACGGCCGTCAGAAAGTAACTTCCCGCCAGGGCGGCTTGCCAGTACCCTGTCTGGTCCACATTGAAATCAGGGTGCGAAAATCGAAGAACAAAGATATAGACTCCCTTCGCTGGTGGTTACGCATTGTATAACGTAAAAACACCAATACCGATAAACCCTATACCGGCGATGTAGTGCAGGTACTTTGTATTGATATATTCCGCCAGCAGGCTGCCCGCCAACACGCCAATTGCGGATGCCACCACCAGTGCAGCCGAGGCCGCTAGGAACACGGTGTACTTGCTCACCTCCTTGTCGGCGGCAAACAGCATGGTGGCCAATTGTGTTTTATCTCCCAGCTCGGCAATAAACACCGAGGCAAATATTGTCAGGAATATTTTCCAGTCCATCACGCTCACCCGAAAAGATATTTCGTCGCATGTGTAGCTAGCCCGCTTCCGTTAAACATCGCAAACGGGTCGGCCAACAGTGCCCGCTGTGCGCTGTGCTCGAAACAGAAGGTTCTAGGCGATCTGTGGCTCACGCTGCAGTTCTTCGAGTTTCCCTTGCCGTATAAACAAAAACAGG
>CAYTDW010000532.1:0-2891 GCA_964436585.1 uncultured Halioglobus sp.
GGCCTTGAATGCCGCTGTATCCAGGCCCGACCCCTTTGCATTCTCTATCAGTTCATCCGGCATATACAGGCAGCCCTGGCTGCGGATGTGTCGGTCCAGCCAGGTGAAAAGTGGCGCGAGATCGCCCCTGCCGAGGCCGGGGAGGATGTCGGTGTTGTCCTTCTGGGCCGCGGCGAAAATCTGGGCCGCGGCCATGGCCCCCAGGGAGTAGGTGGGGAAGTAGCCGAAAATACCCTCGGACCAGTGCACGTCCTGCATAACGCCATCGGTATCGTTGGGAGGCCTGATGCCCAACAGTTGCTCCATCAGCTCATTCCAGGCGCCGGGCAGCTCGGCCGTGGGCAGCTCGTTGGCCAGAATCGCCTTTTCCAGCTTGTAGCGCAGGATCACGTGTAGCGGGTAGGTCACTTCATCGGCAAATACCCGGATCAGACCGGGCTCGACCTTGCGATAAATCCGCAGAAAATTGTCCGGCGTCCAGGCCGGGCCCTCACCGCCCAGCACACGCGCAATGGTCGGCACCAGGAAGCGGATGAATTCCTCGGAACGGGCAGCCTGCATCTCCAGCAGCAGCGACTGACTTTCGTGCAGGGTCATGCCGCGGCTGTTCCCCACCGGTTGGCCCAGCCACTCGGGCGGGCGACCGTCTTCATACAGGGCGTGGCCGGTTTCATGGATCACCGCCATCAGGCTATGCATGAAGTCGGCTTCGTTGTAGCGGGTGGTGATGCGCACGTCGCCATCGGCGCCGCCGCTGAAGGGGTGGTGGGCGGTATCCAGGCGGCCACGCTCAAAGGGAAAACCCAGCACCTGCATGATGGCGTGGCTCAATTCCCTTTGCCGCTCCAGCGGGAACGGGCCCTGGGGCATGAGCGGCTGGGGCGCTGCCGCCTGCTTCGCCATAACCTGTTGCAGGAACCCGGGCAGGAAGTTTTCGAGGTCGGCGAAAATGCGGTCCACCTGGGGCTCGCGCCGACCGGGGTCGTAGCGGTCGAGCATGGCCTCGTAGGGCGTAACACCCATGATGGCCGCCTTGATGGTGGCCTCCTCGCGCTTGAGCTCGAACAGGGTGTCCAGTTTCGGGGCCAGGCTGCTGAAGTCATCATTGGGTCGGGCCACGCGCCAGGTCATGTGCGCGTCCGACTCGGCCATCACCAGCCTTTCGACCAGGTCCGCGGGCACGGCGTTGGCATGGATAAACTGGTGGCGGATCTCCCGCAGGTTGGCCCTCTGCCAGGCATTCAGTTGGGCGGCGCCGGACTCGGCCGCATCGATCAGGTCGGACAGTTCGGTGCCGGTTTCCATTTCGTGCACCATCACGCTGAGCTCGGCCAGCATGGCGGCGCGGGCGGGGGCGGCGCCCTCGGGCATCATGGTCTGCTGGTCCCACTGCAGGATGCCCATGGCGTTGTTGAGTGCCGAAACCCGCTTCTTGCGGGCTTCGAGTTGCTGATATGCCGTCATCGCTTACGCTCCGGGTTGGTGGGAGCGGGCAGGTTAGTGTCAGAGAGAGCCGGTGTCCAGCGCGCCGGGCAGGTCTACCGCATGGATGCGGCGTAAGCTTCGCCGCTGTCTTGGTCATCGTACTCGGCGCTGGCCCGACGAATGATTTCCACTGCAGTATCGACTGCGACCCTGACCCGCTCATCGAGCTCACTGCAGGGTACCGCGCCCAGGTCGCCCATCGCCTGAGGCAACCGGGTCACCAGCTGACGATAGATCTCGTGGTGACCGGCTTCATGCTCTGTGATGTGAGCCTGCAGGGACAACCAGCGCTGTTGCATTGCTGCGCCTGGTGCAACCGGCCCGGCAAGTTCCGGCAGCACGGTGGCAAAGCGAAATTCGAGTTTGCCCGACTCCACCCTGCAGCTGGCGGCATTTTCGGCGTAGCCGCCCTGATAGTCGTAGCGGTATTCGAAGCTGGCGTTGCCCAGGGGCCTGATGCCCGCCCTGTGGTCGACGGCGAGGGGATTGGCAGCGCCCTGCAGTTGGCTCCAGAGCTCCTCGTCGGTACTGCCGCCAACCGGGTAGTAGCGGGTGGTGTAAAACGAGGTAACCGAGAAGCGGGGCTCAGGGCCGGCGGCTGCTGATCCGTGGGCATCAAAGGCGGGCAGCAGGGTCAGCGTCCCGCCTGAATCCCCGGCGGATGCATCCATCCCGAAGTCGGAGAATGGCCCACTGTCCAGCTCGGTGCAGTCCGCTACCAGGGTGCCGCCACAGACGGCGGCGTCGCCCCCGGTCCAGCCCCTGAAGGTATAACCGTCAGCAGCGACGGCGGTGAAGGTCTCGGCAAAATTGCGGCGGTCCACATCGACGCTGCAGGTTTCGCCCGCCGCGCAGGCGACAAGGCCGGAGGACGAGATCACCGAGCCGCCTTCCGGCACCCGGATGATGAGTTTGCTGCCCATCAGCAGCACGCTCAAGCCCAACACCGCTGCGGCTCTCACCCACAACATAACCGGCTCTCCGTAGTAACAACATCACCCGCCAGGCGCAGCTGCCGCGCCACGGGTGTCCTGTTGAAAAGCTACAGATGGCGCCGCGCCAGGGCACTGGAAAAGTGGCGAAAAGTAGAGATTCTGGAGGTGCTAAATCTTTGGAAAACAGGAGATTATGCTTGACTGGTCATAAACTACTTGCGGTCCCGGAGCGCGCCATAGGCCGCCAGTGCGGACTCCCGGGCCGAGCGGTGATCGACCATGGGATGCGGGTAATTTTCCCCCAGCCGGACGCCCGCGGTCGCCAGCACAGCGGGGGTAGCCTCCCAGGGCTGATTCAGGTAGCGGTCGGGCAGCAGGGCCAGTTCCGGCACCCAGCGGCGGATGTAGCGGCCCTCTTCATCAAACTTCTCGCCCTGGGTGACCGGGTTGAAAATGCGGAAATAGGGGGAG
>CAYTDW010000533.1:0-2891 GCA_964436585.1 uncultured Halioglobus sp.
ACTGGATGGAAACACTGGCCAAAGCCGAGCGCAGTCACGCCAACCGCTTCCAGAAGGCCCTGGACGCCCTCGATAGCTAGGAGCTGTGCCTGTCGGCGGGCAAACCGCCCGCCGACGCCCCCAACCTTGCCGACCGACGAGGGTGTCGCTTGTGAGAGAAGGAAGCCTGGAGGCGCCCACCCGCCATCCGCTTGAATGGAAATCCGACAGGTTCTGGGACAAGTCGGACCTGGAGCATGAACTTGAGCGGGTTTATGACATCTGCCACGGCTGTCGCCGTTGCGTCAGCCTGTGCGACTCCTTCCCCACACTGTTTGACCTGGTAGACGAGTCGTCCACCATGGAAGTGGACGGCGTTGCCAAGGCTGATTACATCAAGGTCGTCGACCAGTGTTACCTGTGCGACCTCTGTTATATGACCAAGTGCCCCTATGTCCCGCCACACGACTGGAACGTGGATTTTCCCCACCTGATGCTACGGGCCAAGGCCGTCAAGTTCCGGGAGGAGGGCGCGAGGCTGCGGGACCGGGTGCTGACCAGCACCGATACCGTGTTCGGGCTGACTTCCATCCCCCTGGTCGATATCACTGTCAATGCATTCAATCGAAACGCCACTTTTCGCAAGGCCCTGGATTCCGCGGTGGGTATCCACCACGAGGCACCGGTGCCGCAGTTTCACAGCAGGACCCTGCGCAAGCAGGTCAAGCCGCTGATCCGCGAGATTCAATCGGTGCCGGTGGGCAACACCACGGGAAAAGTGGCGCTGTATGCCACCTGCTATGGCAACTACAACAGCCCCGCTATCGGTGCCGACTTCGTCAAGGTGTACCAGCACAACGGTATCCACATCGATGTGGTGCCCCGGGAAAAGTGCTGCGGCATGCCCAAGCTCGAGCTGGGTGACCTGGAGGCGGTGAATGCGCTGAAGGAGGCCAATATTCCGGTGCTGTCCGCCCTGGTCGATGCGGGCTATGACCTCATCGCGCCAATTCCTTCCTGCGTGCTGATGTACAAACAGGAGCTGCCGCTGATGTACCCCGATGACGAACAGGTCAGGAAGGTGCAGGCGGCATTTTTCGACCCCTTCGAATACCTCTGGTTGCGCCATAAGGGCGGTGCACTGAAGACGGAATTTCCCCAGGCCCTGGGGGACATCGCCTACCAGGTGGCCTGCCACCAGCGGGTGCAAAATATCGGGCTGAAGACCCGCGATGTACTCAACCTGGTACCGGGCACGCAGGTAACTGCCCATGAGCGCTGTTCCGGTCACGACGGCACCTATGCGGTGAAAAGCGAAACGCGAGCAAAGTCCATCAAGATCGCCCGGCCCGTGGTGCGCAAGGTGGACGAGCAAAACCCCGACCATTTCATGAGCGACTGCCCCATGGCGGGTACCCAGATCGCCCACCTGTCGGAGAAAGTCGACAGGGCCGAGCACCCCATGACGCTGCTGCGCATGGCCTACGGTCTGTAGCAGCGAGGATTGACTATGCCTGCCCTATCACGCGCCGATCTGTGGTCCCTGGAGGAGTACGCCGAGCTGCGCCCGGCTTTTCGCCAGCAGGTCCTGGCCCACAAGAAAAATCGCCAGCTGGCCCTGGGGGATCATGTCCGGCTTTATTTCGAGGATGCCATCACGATCAAGTACCAGATCCAGGAGATGCTGCGCATCGAGAAGGTTTTCGAAGCGGCGGGAATCGAGGAGGAGTTGGAGTCCTACAACCCGCTGATCCCCGATGGCCACAACTGGAAAGCCACCCTGATGGTAGAGTACCCGGACCCCGCCGAACGGGCACTGCGCCTGTCACAACTGATCGGTATCGAGGACAAAGTCTGGCTGCAGGTGGAAGACTGCGACCGGGTGTATCCCATCGCGGATGAAGACATCCCCCGGCAGAACGAGGTCAAGACCTCCTCGGTGCATTTCCTGCGCTTCGAGTTGACCCCGGTAATGATGGCGGCCCTCGCCAGGGGCGCCGCCGTATGCGCCGGCGTCGAGCACCCGGCCTATACGGTGGCTCCGATCCGCCTGCCCCCCGGCATTCGCGACTCCCTGGCCGGGGATATTCGCTCCCCTGCACTCAATTAGCGCGACGCGTTCACTGCTGCAGCATGGGCTGGCCGTCGCTGTTTCGGTAAGTCAACTACCGGTTGAATCACCCGATAGTGGACAATTGTCTTGCAATGAGTTATGAACACCAGAGGTTTTTTAACCTAACCTGGGCTGGAATTACAGCGATGGTAAGCAAAAAGTCCATTTTCCTCGCGGGCGGTATCGCCCTGGTTTGGGCGAGCGGTGCCAGTGGTTTTCGCAACTGCGAAATTGAGGATAGCGATGCCTGGGCGGCCGCCACCCGCTACACGGTAGGCGAGCTTTCCTTTGACGATGTCACTGGCCTCGCCTCCGGCACGGAAACCCTCTACAACCATTCCAACGCGTACGCCACCGGCGAAGAGTGCCATGTGACCTATGAGCTGGACGGCAGTTATGTGCCCGGCTCGGAGGTCTTTGTGCTGAACGCCACTCGCAGCAGCTACAGCGAGTCCTGTCCGACCCAGCTGCTTGAGGTAGAATACCCGGCAACCATCCAGCGCAATTTCCAGATGACGTTCTCCGCTGATGGCTCCGCCAGATTGAACAGCGCTGACAACGGCGATTTTCTGGCAGACGGGTCCTGGCAGCGTGGCAATGCGATCTATAAAACCGGCGAACGCTGCTCGATGTTCTAGCAGCGGCGCGACCCTTGCAGTGCGACTCACGGATAATTATGAAAATTGAAGTAGTGCGGGCAGATTACCGCGACCCGCAACAGGCCGCTGATATTGTTTTTTTGCTGAATGCCTATGCCATCGACCCGATGGGTGGCGGCGAGCCCCTTTCTCCACGCGTC
>CAYTDW010000534.1:0-2888 GCA_964436585.1 uncultured Halioglobus sp.
CGTCCTGCAGCGTGACCGCCGGCGCCACTTCGGGCAGGCCGGGCGTCTTGTCGGGCAGAGCGACGGGACCAGCGCCCGAAAGCGGCTCTGGCACCGGGTCCGTGTCAGTCTCGGGCATCATCGCTTGCGGGCCGGGCGTCGACGCTCAGCGCCAGCGCTCCCTCAGGGCATCGCCATGGATCTGCAGCCATTGCAGCGCAATCAGGGTATGGCCGTTGGGGATGCGGTTGGCTGCCAGCAGCGCCAGCGCCTCCTGGCGGCTGACCACATGCACCAGGATGTCCTCGCCCTCCGCCGCCAGACCGTGGACACCTCCGGGGTGGACACCTCCCGGGTGGACACCTCCGGGGTGGATACCTCCCGTTCCCGCATGGCTCATCAGGCCGCAGAACAGCCGCACCTGCTCGCTGCAGGCGCCGGCGCTGGGCATGACGGTGGCAATCGGCAGCAACCGGGACAACTCGCAGCCCGCCTCCTCCATTGCCTCCCGGTGGGCAACGTCCTCGTCACTCTCGCCGGGCTCCACCACGCCGGCGATCAGTTCCAGCATCCAGGGGCTGTCATTGCCGCGCAGAGCGCCGGTGCGAAACTGCTCCACCAGCACCACCGTGTCGCCAACCGGGTCGTAGGGCAGCACACCCACCGCATCGCCCCGCTCAAACAGTTCCCGCACCTGCGGTTCACTCCAGCCGCCGCCAAAACAGCGATGCTGCAGGGTGAGGCGGCGCACGGCGAAATGGCCGGAAAACACCGTCTCATCTTCCAGGATGCGCACATCCTGCGCGCCGAAGGTGAGTTCGAGGGCCATCAGAACCGGCCTGCTGTGTACCAGTTGACGTCCCGGGAGTGCCTGTCGACCTGTTCGACCACGTCCAGGGTGAGGGCGAACAGGGCCATGCGCACCAGCATGCCGTTATCGGTCTGGCGGAAGATGGCGAGATTGGGGTTGTCGTTCAGGTCTGCGTCCAGCTCCCTGGCATTTTCCCGGGAGTCACGCGGCAGCGGGTGCATGATCACCGTGTTGGGTTCGCAGTGGTGGGTGTAGATACTCTGGTTCAGCCGATACCTGCCGCGGTACAGGTCCGCTTCCGCCTGGGTGCTGAAGCGCTCTTCCTGGATCCGGGTGGAGTAGACGATATCCACGTGGGAGATGCTGGCCTCGAAGGCATCGGTCTCGATGACATCGACCCCGGCCCGTCGCATCTCCTCGACAATCTCACCCGGCATGCGCAGCTCGAGCGGTGACACCAGCGTCACCTGCACGGCGTCGAACAGGCACAGCAACTTGCTCAGGGAGTGCACGGTACGGCCGAAGCGCAGGTCGCCCACCATGGCGATGCGCAAGCGGTCGACACCGCGGCTGCGGCCGGCCAGTTCGCTCCTGATGGTATAGAGGTCGAGCAGGGCCTGGCTGGGGTGTTCGTTGCTGCCGTCACCGCCATTGATGACCGGCACCCGGCTGGCGGCGGCAAACTCCGCCACGGAACCCGCCTGCGGATGGCGCATCGCGATCACATCGGAATAGCCGCTGAGCACCCTGGCGGTGTCGTACAGGGATTCGCCCTTGGCGATCGCCGAATTCTCGAAGCCGGTGGTTTCCCTGACCTCGCCCCCGAGCAGGTTGAAGGCGCTGCCAAAACTTACGCGGGTGCGGGTGCTCGGCTCAAAAAACATGGAGCCGAGAATGGCCCCGGCCAGCACCCGGGTGACCCGGCGGCGCCGTGCGTAGGGTTCCATGCGGTCAGCGACGGCAAAAATATGCTCCACGTCAGCGCGCTCGAACTGCTCGACCGAGAGGATATGGCTGCCGGCAAACTGCACAGGGGCTCTCCTGGAAACGGTTTTCGAGTCAGGGCGCGACCCGGGTAGCGCGCATTATACGAGGGGGTCCGGCTCCTGCCCATGGGCGTATTACCGAAGAAATTACCACTCAGGCCAGCAGGCCGTCGCCGTAGTCCTGCAGTTGCCGCAGCAGCTGACGCTGCGACTCGCTGAGCGCGTCCGTGGCCAGCAGTTGCTCGATACTGGCCTGGAACTCCTCCATGCAGATGCTGGCGCCCGCGCCGGGTTCGGTGAGGCGTGCGAAGCGGTACTCCTCCCAGCGGGCGCGCTCCTGCGGGGAGAGGCTCTGCGGGAAATTCCTGGCGCGGTAGCGAAACAGCATCTCCGGCAGGCGCGGATCCTCAAAGGGGAAACTGGCGCTGGCCAGTTCGGCGGGACTGCTGGCGCGCACAGCATCCATCACCCGCCGGTCGCGCTCGGAAAAGAACTTGCCGCCGTAGAGCATCAGGTCGGGGTCGGTCGCCGGTTCGAAACGGCGCGCGCTGAACACCGCCTGCACTTTTGCCGCAAAGCCCGCGGTGTCCTTGCCGCGAAAGTCCCGCAGCAGCGCCAGGTGCCGGTGGCAGCGCCGGGTGCTGATACCCAGGCGCTCGGCGGCGGCCGGGTCCGCCATTTGCGCGGTCACCAGCACCGGGCAGCGATTGGTGTGCACCGTCTTGAGCCCCGGCCTGCGCACCCCTTCGGGCAGGTCGCCGGCGCGACTGAACAGCAACTCACCCAGCTGTTGCGGATCCAGTTCGAACAGGGGTGCCGGGTCGGCGTCGAGGTCAAAGCAGATCACCTCGTTGCGATTCACCGGGTGCGGGGCCAGCGGTGCGATCAGGGCGATATTGTGGCGCTGGGCGCCGAACATCCCGGACACGTGCAACACCGGTTTCATGGCGGCGATGTCCAGCAGGGTCTGGGCGGAGCGCTTGTCGCGGTGCCCGAACACGTAGTCATACAGCCGCGGCTGCCGCTCCCGGACCAGCCGGGCCAGGGCGATGGTGGCCTCCACATCCGCCAGGGCGTCGTGGGCGGCCCCATGGCTGATGCCATTGGCCCCG
>CAYTDW010000535.1:0-2888 GCA_964436585.1 uncultured Halioglobus sp.
AGTGCGATGCGCTCACCATTTACCGCGAATTGCCGCTGCTGGTCGTCCTGGCGGAAACCGTCGAACAGGTGCAGCAGGTGCTGTGTATCTGCCACGAACTGGCTGTGCCGGTGGTGGCCCGGGGCGCCGGCACCGGGCTCTGCGCCGGGGCCATGCCCCACCCGGAGGGCGTGCTGCTGGTCCTGGCCGGGCTTGACCGCATCATCGAGGTGGATCCCCTGGCGCGCACCGCGCGGGTGCAACCCGGCGTCAGCAACCTGGCCATCTCCGCGGCGGTGGCCCGCCACGGTTTGTATTACGGCCCGGACCCCTCCTCCCAGATCGCCTGCAGTATCGGCGGCAACGTGGCGGAAAATTCCGGCGGCGTACACTGCCTCAAGTACGGGCTCACCGTGCACAACATCCTCGCCCTGGAGCTGCTCACTGTCGAAGGCGAGCGCGTCACCATCGGCAGCCAGGGGCTGGACAGCCCCGGCTACGACCTGCTGGCCCTGTTGACCGGTTCCGAGGGCCTGCTGGGCGTGGTGGTGGAAGTCACCGTGCGCCTGCTGCCCACACCCCAGGCGGCCCAGGTCATCCTGGCCGGTTTTGCCTCGGTCAGCGCCGCGGGGGACGCGGTGGGCGCGGTGATTGCCGCCGGCATCATTCCCGCCGGCCTGGAGATGATGGACCGGCTGGCGATCCAGGCGGCGGATGATTTCGCCGCAGCAGGTTATCCTCGCGATGCCGAGGCGCTGCTGCTGTGCGAGGTGGATGGCACCCTGGAAGAAGTCGCCAGTTGCAGCGCCAGGATTGAAGTTCTGTTTCGCGAGCTCGGCGCCACGACCATCGTGGTCTCCGCGGACGAGGCCCAGCGGGCGCGCTTGTGGCAGGGACGCAAGTGCGCTTTTCCCGCGGTGGGGCGTCTGGCGCCGGACTACTACTGCATGGATGGCACCATTCCCCGGCGCCAGGTGTCCCGCGTGCTGACCGCCATTTCCGCCCTGTCCGCGAAATACGGCCTGCGCGTGGCGAATGTGTTTCACGCCGGCGATGGCAACCTGCACCCATTGATCCTGTTCGACGCCAGCAGCAGCGATGAGGTGCGCAGGGCGGAACAGTTTGGCGCGGATATCCTTGCGCTGTCGGTGGAGGTGGGCGGCTGCATCACCGGCGAGCACGGCGTGGGACTGGAAAAGCTGCGCCAGATGAGCCACCAGTTCAGCCCGGCGGAGCTGGCGCTGCTGGAGGACATCAAGTACGCCTTCGACCCGGGACTGACCCTGAACCCGGGCAAGGGCGTCCCCATCCTCAAGCGCTGCCAGGAGTACCGCGCCCTGCCGGCGCGGCACCGCCATGACTGATCGCAGCGGGGAAATCGCCGACCTCATTGCCGAGGCCGCCGCGCGGCGACAGGTGCTGTATATCAGCGGCGGCGGCAGCAAGCGGCAGCTGCTGGGGCGGGACTGCCCGGGGCAGGAGCTGGCGGTGTGGGGCCACAGCGGGATCACCGACTACCAGCCTTCCGAACTGGTGCTGACCGCCCGCGCCGGTACGACCCTGGCTGAAATCGTGGCGATCCTGGAACAGGAAGGCCAGGGGCTGGCATTCGAGCCGCCGCTGTTCGATGGCCGCGCCACCCTGGGCGGCACGGTGGCCGCCAATATCTCGGGACCCGCCCGGCCCTGGGCCGGCTCCGCCCGGGATATGGTACTGGGCGTGCAACTGCTGGACGGCCGCGGGCAGCTGCTGAATTTCGGCGGCCAGGTCATGAAGAATGTGGCCGGTTACGATGTATCGCGCCTGCAGGCCGGCGCCCTGGGAACCCTCGGTGTGCTCAGCCAGGTCAGCCTGAAAGTCCTGCCCCGCCCGGAACACAGCCTGACCCTGGCCTACGCGATGGATGCGGCCGCGGCGATCGACAGCATGAACCGCCGGGCGGGCCAGCCCGGCCCCCTGTCCGGCGCCTGCTGGCTCGAGGGGCGGCTCTACCTGCGCCTGTCCGGCGCGGCGGCGGCCGTTGAACATACTGCCACCCACTGGGGCGGTGAGCGGCTGGCCGGCGGCGCGGAATTCTGGCAGCAACTGCGGGAAATGACCCTGCCATTTTTCGCCGGCGCTGACCCCCTCTGGCGACTGTCGGTCAAATCGACCGCTCCTCCCTTCGACTGTAACGGCCCCACCCTGATCGACTGGGGCGGCGCCCAGCGCTGGCTGCGCGGTGCGCTCGACCCTGCCCGGTTGCAGCGCTGGGCGGCGCAGGCGGGCGGCAGCGTGACCCTGTTCGCCGGCGGCGACCGCGGCGCGCAGCTGCGACCTGCTCCCGATCCCGTCACCCGCCGCCTGCACGAGCGCCTGAAACAGGCGTTCGACCCCCTGCGTATCCTCAACCCGGGCCGTCTCTATGATTTCCTCTAGGCGCAGGTCGACATGCACGTAGAGCTGCACCCGAGTTATGTCGATAGTGCGCAGGGCCAACAGGCCCGGGGGCTGATCAATGCCTGCGTGCACTGCGGGTTCTGCCTCGCGACCTGCCCGACCTATCTCGCGACACGCGATGAACGGGACAGCCCCCGGGGGCGCATCTACCTCATCAAGCAATTGCTGGAAAGCGGCGAGGCCAGCGACCGGACCCACACCCACCTTGACCGCTGCCTCACCTGTCGCAGCTGCGAAACCACATGCCCCTCGGGCATGCAGTACGGGCAGCTGATCGACATCGGTCGCGAACTGATGGAGGCGAGGGTACCCAGGCCCCTGCACCAGCGCGGACTGCGCTGGCTGCTGCGTCGGGGCCTGACCAACACCTGGCTGTTCGCCGCCGCGTTGCGCCTCGGCCAGTGGGCGCGGCCGCTGCTACCGTCGGCGCTGCGACGGCGGGTGCCCGCGCGACAGGCTGCCGGCGCGGT
>CAYTDW010000536.1:0-2887 GCA_964436585.1 uncultured Halioglobus sp.
GGCGGGAACCACCATGATAATTTCATCAACCCCGGCCACCTTTGCCGGCAGCGCATTCATCAGCACCGAGGAGGGATAGCTGGCCTTGCCGCCGGGAACATAGATTCCCGCCCGTTCCAGGGGAGTGATCTGCTGGCCGAGCAGGTTGCCCGCCTCATCCCGATATTGCCAGCTCTGCTGGTACTGGTGCTGGTGATAACGGCGAATCCGCTCGGCCGCGTACTCCAGCGCGTCCCGCTGCGCCGTGTCGGTCGCCTCCAGCGCCGCTTCCAGGCGCCGCGGGGAAATTTCAAGCTCCGCCACCGAGCCGGCCGCAAGAGCGTCGAAGCGCAATGTGTACTCCAGCACGGCTTCATCGCCACGCCGGGCTACTTCTTCAATGATGGCGGCTACAGTGCGGCTGACTTCCCGGTCCAGGCCCTCCGGCAGGGCCGTCAGGCGCTCGAGGCTCTGGTCGAAATCCGCCTGGCGAGTATCCAGTCGCAACATGCCGGTTCAGCCCTGCACAACCGCTGCGGCCAGGTCGTCGATAACCCTCTGGATGATCGCGCAGCGCGAGCGCATGGCCGCCTTGTTGACCACGAGGCGGGAGCTTATGGCCGCAATCTCCTCCAGTGGCTCCATGCCATTCGCCCGCAGCGTGTTGCCGGTATCGACAATGTCCACGATCAGGTCAGCCAGGTTCATGAGCGGCGCCAGCTCCATGGCGCCATACAGCTTGATCACATCGGCTTGGACGCCCTGCCGGGCAAAATGGCGGCGGGTGATGTTGACGAACTTGGTCGCCACGCGGATCCGGTCGCCCGTATTGCGCCAGCCAACCGGGCCTGCGGTCATAAGGCGACAGCGGGCTATGCCCAGGTCCAGAGGTTCATACAGCCCCTCGGCGCCGTGTTCCAGCAGGATATCCTTGCCGACCACCCCCATGTCGGCCGCGCCGTGACGGACATAGGTGGGCACGTCCGAGCCGCGGATTACCACTAAACGCACACCTGGCCGGCTGGTTGCAAACACCAGCTTGCGACTGGTCGCCAGATCATCCAGCGGCTCGATGCCCGCACGAGCCAGCAGTGGCAGGGTTTCCCGGAGAATCCGCCCCTTGGTCAGGGCAATCGTCAGCTGCTCTTTCATAATCCCTTGCATCGCGGGGCTCAGGCCCGGGATAGCGCCTGCCACTCGGCGGGGGTGTAGGTGCGGATATTGACAGCGTGAACACTGCCATCGGCGATGCAGTCGCTCAGGGCCCCGTAGACAAGCTGTTGCTTTCGCACCGGGCGCAGCCCCTCGAACACATGACCTATAGCAGTGATGTCGTAATGGTTGCCTTCACCCTGGACGTGAATCTCGCACTCTTCCAGGTGGTCCTGCAATAGTTGCCTGAGGGTGGCCGCATCCATAATGTCTCTCCCGAATCAGCCGGTCGCCCCTGAGTCAAAATACCCGGAACGACAGCGCCAAAAGTCGGCCATTCTAGGAGAAACCCCGGCTGTTGGCGACCGATAACTACTGCCCGGGTCGACTCAGGTGGTCTTGACCTCAACTGCGGTCCAGCTATCAATAACCGCATTCAGGTCGCCATTGTGCTTGCGCGCGCTGGCCTCGAACTGGTTGCGATAGATTTCGCCCAGGTTGACACCCTCGATAACGATATTGCGCAGCTGCCACTCCCCGGAGTTAGCCCTGCCCATCTGGTAAATGAGCACATAGGGTTCGGGCTGCCCGCTGTAGACGAGCTGCTTGACCGAGGCCTTGTTCGCGACCGCATCCGGGTCAGCGGCAGCCATGACCTCTATCCTGGAGCCCCCGTAGGCAAGCAGGCCCTTGCTGTAGGTCCGGACCAGGCCCAGCCGCATCACCTCGGTAAACCGATCGAGCTGCTCGCGCAGGAGAGCCTGGCCGGCCGCATCCAGCGACCGGTAGCGTTCGCTGCTTGCGTAGGGCCCCATCACACTGCGGGCAAAGCCGCGAAAATCGATAACGGGATCGAGAATCGCCTGGACCTGTTGGTAGTAGCGCTCGGGATCCTTGTCGACATAGGACCCCGCTTCCGCCACTGCGGCCATCACATCCTGGGTGGTCTCGTTCACCACTTCGTGGGGGGACTGGTTCCCGCCCTGCGCCAACACACCCATGGCCAGCAGACACAGGCCTGCGAGCCACGTCAATTGTACCCTTGCCACGATCGCTCTCCTCATACTCCACAGCATCTTACTTACAAGACCAAAGGGGATCTGTATAATCCAGCGCAAACCCCACCATCACCTGCCTGGCACTGTGACACTGACTGGTCGCGTGCGGTTCCCAAAAACAGCGCGCATATTCTAACAGAAAAATGGGGTCATGCTGATAGCCGGGGCACCCATTTTTGCCGGTTTCGCCACTCTGATTCGGAGCGCCGGCTGCTCTAACGCCGGTGCCGGCGCCCCAGCAGGCCTGCCCGCGACGACCTGGGTGTTGTTAGCGACAATCCACGCGCTGTACTATTGCCTGCTTTACCCCGGCACCTGAGCAAGGGATTTCTTATGTCGCAGACCAGTTTCGCCCACTCCGCGCGACGCACGATCAGGATGGAGTCCGACGCGGTGGCGGCGCTCGAGGCGCGCATCGGCGCCGACTTCGAACGCGCCTGTGAGCTGCTGCTGCAGACCCGCGGCAGGGTCATCGTCACCGGCATGGGCAAGTCGGGACACATCGCCCGCAAAATCGCCGCGACCATGGCCAGCACCGGCACACCCTCGTTTTTCGTTCACCCCGGGGAGGCGAGCCACGGCGACATGGGCATGATTACCACCCAGGACTCCGTGTTAGCCCTGTCCAACAGTGGCGCGGTCGCGGAAATCGTCACCCTGCTGCCCCTGCTCAAGCGCATGGGCACCACCCTGGTGAG
>CAYTDW010000537.1:0-2883 GCA_964436585.1 uncultured Halioglobus sp.
GGCTTTCACCCGACACCAGCCCACCAGGCTGCCGTCGCTGTTGGTATCCATGATTTCGCAGCGCACCAAGCCTGATATCTTGAAGTCCAGCGCTATCGCCGCCCGTGAACCGCAAAAAGGCGGCACCCTGTTCCGGCTGCAGGTATCGCCCGACCTGGGAATATGGATGCCGTACAGGTGGACTGTCTTGCCACTGATGCGCAGGCTGCCGTCTTCGTTGACGATCGCTGAACTGGAGATTTCCCTGGCCGACGCCGGCAAACAGCAGCACAGCAGAATGGTCGCTAACGCGCCGACCCGTCCCGTTTGCAAACGCCATCTCACCATGGGGCCAGGTGTGCGCATGATTCCTCAGCGATCGCCCAGCTGCGACTTGACCATATGTTGCAGGATGGCCATGAGTGCCGCGGCGCTCATGCCGAGCATCAGCACCCCATTAATGGCCTCCAGCGGGCCGAGCAATTTCCACTGCTGTTGCATCACGATGTCGCCATAGCCGAGGGACGCGAAGTTCACGGCGGAATGGTACACCGCCTCGTACAGTTCCGTGAATTCCCCCAGCCACACGAACAGCACACCCCACAGGATGACCTGCACGAACGTACCGAACATCAGCGCCACCATGGCGACCAATAGCGGCCGCAGCCCAGTGCGCATGCGTTGCGCACCAGCGCCGCCCTGTATGCGGCGAATGTAGTACCGCACGGACCAGAACGCGACCACTGCCTGTATCGCCAGGCAGATCAGCATTAGCGGCAGGCCGACCAGGAAATTGGTGAAAATCATATTGTGCTCTCCCCGACTGAAGGTTGTATTTTAGCCGCGCGCCAGCGCTCGAGCAGCCAGATGGTGCCCCAGGCGTTAAACGATACAGCGATGAACAACGCGGTGCGCACGACCGCGCCCTGCAGCACACTTTTGCCGCTGGCGCTGTCTTCGATGGCGGGTCCGAATAGGATCAGGGCAGTGACCAGCGCCTGTTCCAGCACGCCCGCCACCGGTATCACAGCGAAGGTGATGACGAGAATGGTGATCAGCGGGTTACTGTCCACCAGTCCCCGGTAAAACAGGCTGTAGAGGATGACGGCGGTGAGCAGCACACCGGCGGCGGCATAGTTTTCCAGCAGCGAACTCCCCAGCACACGCCATGAACTGGCGTGCAGCGTTCGCCTAGCCCGCCGTGGGACTGTCTTTCGCCGATTCGCCCCCGGTGGCGTCGCGGTTGGCATGCACCCAACCCATGAAAATCTGGTAGCCCAGTGCCAGCAGTGTGGCGCCGACAAACATGCCGAGGATGCCCTTGGCCGCCATGCCACCCAGTGCGCCGATCAGTATGACGGGCATCGGCGCCTCGACACCGCGTCCCAGCAGCAGTGGCTTGAGGATATTGTCGGCCATGCCGGCAACGAACAGCAATACGCTGTACACGATCGCCTCGACATTGCCATAGTCACCGCTCGACCAGATGTAAATGATTGCCGGCAGGGTGACGAGCAGTGCCGGGATCTGTGCGATACCCAGCACCAGCACGATGGCCGACAGGGCGCCGGCCCAGGGTACCCCGGCAATGATAAGGCAGAAGCCGATGATGATGGCCTGGATCAGTGCTACACCGAGCACACCCGCAGCGACGGCGCGGATTGTGTGAGTTGACAGGGTGGTGAATGCAGCGCCCCGTTCATTGTCCGTAAGCCTCGTAAAGATGGCCCGACAGGCTTCTGCGCCGGACTGGCCGAAGGCCATAAGAATGCCGGCAATGATCAGCGAGGCGATGAACTGCAGGATGCCCAGGCCAACACCGGCCACTGCGGAGAGCGCGATCCTGGTCAGTTCCCCGATCTTCGGTTGCTGTGATTGCACCAGGGCCGGCAGGTCAGCATGCGCTCTACCCCATAAACTGTATAACCTTTCGCCCACGACCGGCCATGTTGCCACGCTCTCTCTCGGTGGCGGCACCTCGAGGGTATTGTCCTGTACCTGCGTCACCAGATCATGAACCGAATCGCCCAGGGCACCGGTAAGCACCGCGGTCGGGCCGACGATCAGGACCAGGCCCAGGACCACCAGCAGAGTTGCGGCACGCCCCTGCTTGCCTCCCAGCCGTGATGCCATGGCCTGATGCAGGGGATACAGCGTCACCGCCAGAATCGTTGCCCAGACCATCAGACTGAGGAAAGGCGCAAAGATGCGATAGCAGAGCATCGCGAGCAGGATGATAAGTGCCGCCCGAATCAGTACATCCATCAGGTTCGAGGCAATGCGTTGTTCCAGTTCATTCTCGGTAATATTCATGCTTATCCCCCTGGTCACGGCTACTAAGCAATCGCTTATCGATACAGAGGCAACAAGAAGTATCCCCCATATGCTGGCTGTATGTTTTCATTATGATCCGCCCGATAGCTCGTTGGCTATTGCGGGTTGTACCAGATCGGCGAGGTGTAGGCCCGCTCCCGGGTTTTCAGTGGAACATCCGCCGGCAGATCCAGTTTGAACTTCACCCGGTCGTAGGTCGCGCTAGCAAAAGAGTATGCCCGGAAATTTGGACCATGCGACTAACCCCGGTCTTCCCTTGGCTCCACGAGGGTGCCGCAAACGGGCGGACTGCACCAGTTGACAGCATCGACTGAGGGGGCCTGCTTCCTGCGCGCACTGTAATAGCGCCGCGTCTTCCGCATCTGCACCAAATGTTACCTATACATCTCCTGTTTGTTACGTAATGTAATGTATTAGCTCCTGCTTTAAATATATCCCTCGATATTTCAGTGATTTATTGCACATAAAAATCCTGTTACCGTAACAGTCCGGTCATGGATTTTTGCGTATATTGGTAACACGCGGTGCTGCTGCGCGGCGTTTAAACCAGACAGTAGCGCGCATTGAGTC
>CAYTDW010000538.1:0-2879 GCA_964436585.1 uncultured Halioglobus sp.
CATAGGCTGGGGGCTGCCCGCCGCGGTGGGCGCCGCCGTCGCCTGCCCCGAGCGCAAGGTGATATGCCTGGAGGGGGACGGCAGCGCGATGTACACCATCCAGGCGCTGTGGACCATGGCGCGGGAAAACCTCGATGTCACCGTGGTGATATTCAATAACACCCGCTACAGCGTGCTGGAAATGGAATTCGCCCGCACCGGCGCCCGCGGCGGCAAACCCGGCCCCAATGCCGCCAGCGTACTCGACATCGGCGACCCCGACATGGATTTCACGGCCATTGCCGCCGGCATGGGCGTACAGGCGTCCCGCGCCACCACCGCCGAGGAGTTCAACCAGCAATTTGCCGCGGCGATGAAGGCGAAAGGTCCGCGCCTGATAGACGCGGTCGTCCCGACCATGTTCTAGCCGGGGGGCGCAGCCGCCCGGCCGTTCAGGCCGCCGCTGCTGTCCCGTGCGCGCTTGCCGCGGCGCTTATCGCCTGCAGCAGTGCTTCCTGCACCTGCGCCGGGTCGCGCAGGCGCTTGACCTGCTCGAAGAGGGAACTGGCCTCGGGAAAATACGCCCGCAGGTAGACCAGCCACTGCTTCAGCGGGCTGGGGGCATAGCAGGGGTCGTAGTACGCCAGGTTCAGCTCGAGGAAACGCAGCAGCAGGGGCAGGATATCGGGCCAGCGCAGTGACGCCGGGGCAAGACCTGCGGCCGCTGCCGCCACCAGCCGCGGCAGGTCGGGCCGGCACAGGGCGCCGCGGCCCAGCATCAGGTCCTCGCAACCGGTGATTTCGCGGCAGCGCAGGGCATCCGCCGGGCTCCAGATCTCGCCGTTGGCGATGATATTCAGCGCCACCACCTGCCGTGCCCTCGCGATCTCCTCCCAGTAGGCCGGCGGATGGTAGCCGTCGCGCTTGGTGCGGGCGTGCACGGTGAGCTCGTTCGCGCCTGCCGCCTCGATCCCGCGCACGATGTCGAGGAACAGGCTGTCGTCCTCGTAGCCGAGCCGGGTTTTTACCGTGACCGGGACCTGCGCCGGTACCGCGGCGCGCACGGCGGCGACGATAGCGTGCACCCGCCGGGGCTCGCGCAACAGGATGGAGCCTCCGTCCGAGCGGTTCACGGTCCTGGCCGGGCAGCCGAAGTTGAGGTCGATGCCGGCGGCTCCGAGTTCCGCCGCGCGGGCCGCGTTCTCGGCCAGCACCGCGGCCTGGCCCCCCAGCAGCTGGACATACACGGGCACTCCCGCGGCGGTGCGGCCCCCATGCGCCAGTTCCGGGCACAGGCGCAGGAAGACCCTGGGCGGCAGCAGGCGCCCGGTAACCCGGACAAATTCGGTGACACAGCGGTCGACGCCGCCCAGGGAAGTGAGCAGCCCGCGCATGGTGTAGTCGATAACGCCCTCCATCGGGGCGAGCATCAATCGCATGGTAGATGACCTCGGCGCGCATTATGCCATGCGCGCTGCCTGCTGGCGCTCGACGAGTTGCGCGGGATTGGCCATACTTCAGCGCCTGCGCCGCGCGCGCCCATTCCTGCCTGTGGAGTCCCCTATGAACCAGAAGTCATCCTCGACCGTGGTCATCACCGGCGCGTCCTCCGGCATTGGCCGGGAACTCGCGCTGGAAATGGCGCGGCGGGGCCATCACCTGGGTTTGACCGCCCGCCGCCTGCCGCTGCTGGAGCAGTTGCGCGAGGAGATTCAGGGCACCATCAACGGCCAACTGACAGTGGAGCTGGCGGCACTGGATGTCTGCCAGACGGTCACTATTGCGCCGACGCTGGATGCGCTGTTCCAGCGGCTGGGCGGCATCGGTACCATCGTGGTCAACGCCGGCGTCAACGATGTTACCGCTATCGGCCAGGGCCAGCTGGACAAGGAGTTGCGCCTGATCGAGACCAATCTTGCGGGGGCGATTGCAACCGTCAGCGCCGCGGTCGCACATTTTCTCACCCGCGGCAGAGGACAGGTGGTCGGCATCTCCTCCCTCGCCTCGCTGCAGCCTATTTCCCGGCAGGCCGCGTACTGCGCCAGCAAGGCGGGGTTTTCCATGTATCTCAAGGCGGCCCGGGTGGAATTGCGCAGCAAGGGCATCCTCGTCACCAGTATCCTGCCGGGGTTCATCAAGACTGACATTGTCGAGGGCGTGGATATCAGCAAGTTGCCCTTCGCCATTTCCGCCTCCCAGGCGGCGCGGGAGATGGCTGCGCTGATAGAGCGCCAGGTTGCATCGGGCGTAGTCCCGGCCTTCCCCTGGAAATTCGTGCGGCCCTTCCTCGGCCACCTGCCCGAGCGCCTGGCGCGCTTCTGAGCGGACCCGACATCGGCAGAGCCAGGGCCGCGCCGATCCCGGCCGCGGCGCGCGCTGCCCGCCACTTCAGGCAGGGTGTGTCCCGGTCCTTTCGCGCAGCTGCAGGACCAACACCGTGAGCGCCGGCAGCACGGTCAGCGTCACCAGCGCAGCGCCGAGGATACCGAACATCACGATGGCGCCCACGCCCCGGTAGAGCTCCGTGCCGGCCCCGGGGATCAACACCAGTGGCGCCAGCCCGGCCAGTGTGGTGATCGTCGTCATCGCGATCGGGCGCAACCGCACCGCCACCGCTTCGGTGACCGCCGCCAGCGCGTCCATGCCCTGTTGTTGCACATTCTGTACGGCCCGGTGCACCACCAGGATGGGATTGTTGACCACGGTCCCCATCAGGATCAGGAATCCCAGCATGGAAATCATGTCGAAGGGCTGCACGACGGCGGACAATCCAATCCACGGCAACAGCGCGCCAACGCCATTGAGCAACGCCAGGCCGACAATGCCGCCAGCGATGCCCAGCGGGATCGAGGTCATGATCAACAGCGGGTAGCCCCAGTGCGTGAAGATCGCCACCAGCA
>CAYTDW010000539.1:0-2869 GCA_964436585.1 uncultured Halioglobus sp.
CGCAAGTTTCGCGAGACCCGCCTGTACCAGGTGGCGCCCATCTCCACCAACCTGATCCTCTCCTTCGTCGCGACCCGGGAACTCGGGTTGCCGAAATCCTTCTGAGGCCGCGGCCCATGGGCGCCATCGACCTGGAGGCCCTGCGCGGCTGGATCGGGCGCGAGGAGAGGCGCACCGACATCATTGCCCCGGCGCCAGTGGCGGGCCTGTCGGCCACGCTCGATTACCCGACGCCCCGGGCCGCCCCGGGGGAACCCCTGCCGCCTCTCTGGCACTGGCTGTATTTCCTGCCCGCCACCGCCGCCTCGGCGATCGACCGGGACGGGCATGCCCGGCGCGGAGGTTTCCTGCCGCCGGTGCCCCTGCCCCGGCGCATGTGGGCGGGCAGCGACATCCGCTTTGTCGCGCCCCTGTACGTGGGTGATGTGGTGGAGCGGGTTTCGCTGATCGAGGACGTCAGCCACAAGCGCGGCCGCAGCGGGGAACTGGTGTTCGTCACGGTGCTGCACCGGCTGGCGCGAGGCGAGCAGCGCGTGCTGGAAGAGCGGCAGCACCTGGTCTATCGCGAGGCCGGCGGCGGCGAGGCTGCCGTGCTACCTACACAGGCATCGACACAGGCACCGGCGCAGGCCGCCCCCGCGGCGGCGCAGTGGTCGCGGGCCATCCACCCCGACCCGGTGCTGTTGTTTCGTTACTCGGCCCTCACCTTCAACAGCCACCGCATTCACTATGACCGGGACTACGCGACTCGTGAGGAAGGCTACCCCGGGCTGGTGGTGCAGGGCCCGCTGGCAGCCACCCTGCTGCTGGATTTGCTGGAGCGGGAGCTGCCGGGGGTGCAACTGCGGTCATTCCGGTTTCGCGGCAACCGGCCGCTGCTCGAGGGTGCTGACATCCGGCTGCAGGGACGGCGCGAGGGCGAGCGGGCCGAGCTCTGGGCGCTGGATGCCGGCGGCGCGCCGGCGCTCACAGCCAGCGCCGAGTTCGCGCCGGGCGCCGCCCAGGACCGCGCTATTCGTCCGCCAGCGGTTGGTCCTTGAGGTAGGGGCTGATGAGCAGGGCGGTGAGAATAGTCAGCACCAGGGTGAAGCCGATCGCGGAATACAGCTTGTAGCTGACCCATGCGTCCTCGCTGAAATTGTAGGCCACCACCAGGTTGAGGCCGCCCACGATCACAAAATTGCTTACCCACAGCAGGTTGAGCCGGCTCCACACCGGCTTGGGCAGGTGGATCTGGCTGCCCAGGGTGCGCTCCATCAGGTTCTTGTCGCCGATATACTGGGACCCGCCGAACAGCAGCGCCAGCACCCAATTGAAGATGGTGGGTTTCCACTGGATGAACATCTGGTTGTGGAACACCAGGGTGGCGCCGCCGAACACGAGCACCGCCAGCAGCAGCCACAGCAGGCGCTTTTCCAGGGTGCGGGTGAAGGCCCAGGTGAGCAGCACCTGCGCCACGGTGGCCAGCATCAGCACGGCGGTGGCGGAGTAAATGCCATCGAAGTTGTACTCCCAGCCTCCCAGTTCAAGCGACGTGCCCTTGAGCTGATAGACGATGAAGAACAGGGCTATGGGGACGAATTCCGCCAATTGCTTCATGGATTCCCCTGTGCTCCGGCTGTTACCATGTTGCCCTTCTCTCCAGGTCGTGCCGGCGCCCTCGTGGCAACCGGGCACCAAGTGTAAAGATTGTGCTGATTGACTTCCATACCCACAGCACCGCCTCCGATGGCGGCCTCAGCCCCCGCGATCTCGTGGCGCTGGCCCGCGAGCGCAAGCTGGCGCTGCTGGCGATCACCGACCACGACACCGTGGCGGGCTACCTGGCGGTGGCGGCGGAGCAGGGCACGCAGCAGCCGTCGGGCCTGCGGCTGGTCGCCGGGGTGGAGTTCTCCTGCCGCTGGTCCGCCACCACCATCCACATCCTCGGGCTGGGGATGGACTGCGGCCACCCGGCCATGCTCGAGGCGCTGGCCTGGCTGGAGTCGGCGCGGATCGAGCGCGGCAGGAAAATTGCGCAGCGCCTCGAGGCCCTGGGCTTTGCCGGTGCCCTGGAGGGCGCGCTGGCCGAGGCGGGGGACAGCCAACTGGGTCGGCCCCACTTTTCCGCCTGGATGGTGGCCCGGGGCCACGTCAGTGACCACAACGAGGCCTTTGACAGGTACCTGGGGCAGGGCAAGACCGGCGACGTCAAGGCCTTCTGGCCCGAGCTGGCCCAGGTGGTGGCGTGGATCGTGGCCGCCGGGGGTGTCGCGGTCATCGCCCACCCGCTGAAATACAACTTTACCCGCATGAAGCTGCGCCGGCTGGTGATCGATTTCATGGCGGCGGGCGGTCGCGGCATCGAGATCGCCAGCGGTTACCAGAGCCCCGACCAGGTGGGCCAGTTGCGACGCCTGGCCGGCGAGTTCGGGCTGGAGGTGTCGGTGGGTTCGGATTACCACCGGGACGGCCCCTACAGCCCCCGGCCCGGGGTGGACATACCCTACCTCGACGGCCTGCGCGGGGTCTGGGAGCGCTGGCTCAGCCCGCCCGTCTCGGGCGGCGGGAGCGGCCAGCCGTGAGCCAGTTCTACCAGATTCACCCGGACAACCCCCAGGTCAGGCTGATCCGCAGCGCGGCGGAACTCGTTCGCGCCGGCGGCGTGGTGGTCTATCCCACCGACTCCGCCTACGCCCTGGGCTGCCATATCGGCGACAAGAACGCTCTCGACAGGATCCGCCGCATCCGCAAGCTGGATGACCGCCACAACTTCACCCTCGTGTGCAGCGACCTCTCCGAAATCGCCACCTACGCCAAGGTCGACAACGCCGTCTACCGCCTGTTGCGCCACTGCACCCCCGGGCCCTATACCTTCATCCTCAAGGCG
>CAYTDW010000540.1:0-2859 GCA_964436585.1 uncultured Halioglobus sp.
CGGAGTATTGAGCCTTCATGGCTAAATCGGGTTTTGCTGTTTTGCTATCGGCCCTTTCCCTACTGTATGCCTGTAGCAGGGAGCCTGAGCTGCCGGTTCCCGCCCCGGAATCCATGCGGCAGATCGGTAGCGGCTCGGTCCTGGGTTTCGCCGATCGGCATGACACTTGGTCATGGTTGGGTATCCCCTATGCCGCGGCGCCGGTTGCGGAATTGCGCTGGCGAGCGCCCCAGCCACCGCAGGCATGGCAGGGGAACCTGCACGCGTTAGGCTTTGCCCCCATGTGTCCGCAGTTGCCCATTCCCCAGGTCAATGACACGGGCGAACCCTGGCTTGGTGACGAGGACTGCCTGTACCTGAATGTCTCAGCGCCAAAATCATGGTCTGCCGGTGACAAAACGCTGCCGGTTATGGTCTGGTTACATGGTGGAGGCAATACCGTGGGGTCCGCGGACCTTTATTCGGCGGTTCGCAACCTGGCGGGGCGCGAACAGGTGGTCACTGTCAGTATCGCCTACCGACTCGGGATGCTGGGCTGGTTTAACCACCCCGCCTTGCGCGAACAGGCCGCCAACGAGCTGGACGCCTCCGGCAACTTCGGCACACTGGATACCATCGCCGCCCTGCAATGGGTACGGGACAATATTCATGCCTTTGGCGGCGATGCCGGCAATGTCACGGTTTTTGGTGAGTCTGCCGGGGGCATCAACACCTATGCCCTGCTGCTGTCCCCACTGGCGAACGGGCTGTTCCACAGGGCTATCAGCCAGAGCGGCATGCTCATTACCAATGACCTGGCCCGGGCCGAAAACCCGGTGGACGCTGCGCAACCCGGACACGAGAACAGCTCTACCGAGTTGCTGTTGCGCCTGATCCAGGCAGATGCCATGGCCATAGACCGGGAACAGGCCAGACAGCTGCTGGCGCAGTGGGACAGCAGTGCGATCATGACCTATCTTCGCGCCAAAACCCCCCAGGAGTTGCTGGCCCAGATGCAGGGTGGCGATTCCGGCATATACGCCATCCCATGGTTGTTGCGTGATGGTGTAGTCCTGCCGGCGGGTGACCCCTTGCACCAACTGCAGCGCGGCAAGTTCAATCGCGTACCAGTGATTCTGGGAACCAACCGCGACGAAATGAAAACCATGATGATCCGCAATCCCGATTACACCAGGTTGCGGTTTGGCGTTCTGCCCCGGGTAATCGATCAGGCCTTGTACGATCGGGTCACAGGCTTTGGGTCGCAAATGTGGAAGGCCATCGGCGCCGATGAGCCCGCCAGCGCCATGCACCAGGCGGGACACCGGGATGTATTTGTCTACCGCTTCGATTGGGACGAGGTGCCGGCCAACTGGCTGTTGGACTTCCGCTCCTTACTGGGCGCCTCCCACAGTTTCGAAATTCCATTCGTTTTCAACGATATGGACAACGAGATGACCTACCTGCCCTTTGACCTGATCGATGCAGACAATATCACTGGTGCCGCACCCCTGGGTCGGGCAATGTCTTCCTATTGGGCGCGGTTTGCGTATACCGGTGACCCGGGCAGGGGCAGGGCTCTGGACCTGCCCCGATGGTCACGCTGGCAGGGAGAAGGAGAGTACCTGGTGTTCGACACGCAGGCAGACGGTGGTATACGCATGCACAGCGGCAGCCGGGAACGGGTTGATGTCCTGCGGCAATTGGCAGGGGACGGCACCGCGCTTGGCGGCCAGGCAGCGGTATGCCTTGCGTATAACAACCTGTTTGGCCGCGGCGCCATATTCAGCTTTACCACGGCTTGCCCGGTCAGCGGCGACTGTGCGGGGGCGCCACAGCGCTTCTGTCCCCCGTCCGATTAGCGGCGAACCCGTCGCGCCCCACAAGCATGGGCTCAGTAGAAGTACCCCAGGCCGGTGCCGGCGGAGAGCTTGGCTACCACGGAGGGGGAGCGTTCGCTGGAATGCCACAAGACATCGCAGCCGCTCTCGTCATCACGCACATCGACGCGCATGATGCCGCCGGCGGTATTGCTCCAATCCCGTTGTTCGTAGGCGCTGGTGATAAACCACCAGGTTGATACGGCCGTCGGCGTTATCGGTGATGGTGACGTACCGGTCTCCCATCAGGGTGGGCGTGGTGCCACTGTCCCGAACATTGCGCCGCACCCATCGACTAATCACCCTCCTTCAAAACAGCGGCATACTTCTCCTTCAGTAACGCCTTCAGCACCTTGTTGGTGGCATTTCGGGGCAGCGCCTCCTCGCTGAAAAACACCCGGGAGGGAACCTTGTAGGCCGCCAGCCTGCCCCTGGCATACTCCAGCAGTTTCTCAATACCGAGGGAGTCGTTCAGGTGCAGGTGGACCACCACGGCAACTTCCTCCCCAAGGCGCTCGTGGGGCAGGCCGATGGCGGCCACCTCCTTGACCTCATCCAGTTCCAGCAATTCGTTCTCGATCTCGATCGGATAGATATTCTCTCCCCCGCGGATGATCATGTCCTTGGCCCGGTCCGCCAGGTACAGGAAGCCGTCATCATCCAGGTAGCCGATATCACCGGTCTTGAGCCAGCCATCGCGGATTTCCTCAGCGTTGACCTCCGGGCGATGCCAGTATTCGCGAATATTGGCGCAACTGCGCACCCAGATTTCCCCGGTATCCCCGGATGGCAGAGTGTTGCCCTCTTCGTCGCAGATGCGGATATCGACGATGGGATGCGGGAAACCGGCGCTGCCCGGTTTGACGTGAAACGCCTTCCCGGTAAGGGATGCGCCCTGGGCGTTGGTCTCGGTCATCCCCCAACCGGTGCCGCTGAAATTCTGCGGCAGTTTCTCGTACAGCAATTTACTCACCCTGGGGGGGGTGGCGGCGCCACCGAT
>CAYTDW010000541.1:0-2855 GCA_964436585.1 uncultured Halioglobus sp.
AGCATCACCTCCACCTCTCCGCTCAGGGTGGCTTCGACGAACTGATCGGTGCGGGCCACGATCTGGCCGCGGTGGTTGATGATGGCGGAGACCCCGTTATTGGTGCCGCGGATCATGTAGCGGCCGTTTTCCAGCGCGCGCATCTGGGTCATCTGCAGGTGCTGCAGCGGACCTATCGAGGTGCCGAACCAGCTGTCATTGCTGATGGTGAGCAGCAGGTCGCTGTCGCGCGCGCTGCGCGCCACCAGCTCGGGGTAGACGACCTCGTAACACACGAAAGGCGCGACCCGGTAGGCCCCGGCGCGCAACGGCGGCTGGCTGGCGGGCCCCGGGCTGAAGGCCGACATGGGCAGGTCGAAGAACGCGATCAGCCCACGCAACTGGCGCTCCAGCGGGACGTATTCGCCGAAAGGTACAAGGTTATGCTTGTGATATATCCCCTCGCCGTCGCCGAGGGCCACCACGCTGTTGAAGTAGCCCTCACCCTGCTCTGACAGGGAAGGCGCACCGACGAACAGGGTGGTTTCAGCGGCCGCGGCGCGTGCGGCTATCGGGTCGAGGAAATCCCGCGCCCGCTGGTAGTAGTTGGGGATCGCCGCCTCCGGCCAGACCAGGATATCGACACCGTAATGGGGTTCGCTGGCCTCGCGCAGTTGCTCGAGGATCGGCCGGTACCAGGCGCGGTCCCACTTGTGTTCCTGGGGGACGTTGGGCTGGTACAACACGACACTGAGGGGCTGTTCGCTGCCCTTGACGACCCACTCGATGGGCTTGAGCACCGCCCCGCCGCCCCACAGGGTTATCACGATGACGGCGTAGGTGGTACAGGCAATCCCCTTGCGGCTGCGCCAGGCCAGGAACAGGCAGCTGCCGGTCAGGGCGCAGATGAATGACAAGCCGAACACCCCGACCACCGGGGCCCAGCCTGCAATGGGGGTATCGAGGTGGGCGTAGCCGAGGTACAGCCAGGGAAAGCCGGTGAACAGCCAGCTGCGCAGCCACTCGGCCAGCACCCAGGTCACCGGGAAGCCGACCAGCATGCCGCCCGGCAGGGCGCGCACGAAACGCACATAGAACCAGCCGAAAGACACCTGGAACAGTACCGCGAGGCCGACGCAGAACAGCACCGTGAGAAATGAGGCCAGGGCAACGCCGGCTCCGCCGTAGACATGGATGCTGACGTAAACCCATGACACGCCGCTGCCAAACAGGCCCAGGCCGAACAGCCAGCTGCGCCATACAGCCTCCCGCAGGCTGCAGGTGCACAGCAGGAAGGCGTAGATGGCGCAGCTGAGTATTCCCGCGGGCCAGAAGTCAAAGGGCGCCAGTGACAGGGTGACCAGCGCCCCGGCGAACGGTGCCAGGAACAGCACCAGCAATGGATGCAGGCCGGGGTCGCTTCTCATATTGTGCTGCGCCCGGTCAGTGCTGCAGCGGCCGCATGCGCAGGCTGTGAATCTTGCGCTGGTCGGCGTTGATCACCTGGAACTCGAACTTATCGATAGTGGCGGTTTCATTGCGGGCGGGCATGTGCCCCAGCGCCTGGATAACCAGGCCGCCGATGGTATCGAAATCGTCGTCGCTGAACTGGCTGCCGAAGTACTCGTTGAAGTCCTCGATCGGTGTCAGTGCCTTGATGAAGTAATTGTCGTCGCTGATCTTGCGGATGAAGTGGTCGGCCTCGGTGTCCGTCTCATCCTCGATATCGCCGACGATTTCTTCCAGCACGTCTTCAATTGTCACCAGCCCGGCCACCCCGCCGTACTCATCGATGACAATCGCCATGTGGTTGCGGTTCTCGCGAAACTCGCGCAGCAGGACGTTGAGGCGCTTGCTCTCGGGCACCACCACGGCGGGCCGCAGCAACTCGCGTATCCTGAACTCGCTCTGGTCCTTGTTGAGGATCTGGGGCAGCAGGTCCTTCACCAGCAGGATGCCGCAGATGTCGTCCAGGCTCTCGCCCACCACCGGGTAGCGGGAGTGCGCCGTGTTGATGATTTGCGGCAGAATGTCCTCCAGTGAGCACTCGGCCTTTATCACCTCCATCTGGGTGCGGGGTATCATGATGTCCCGGGCCTGCATGTCGCTGACCTCCATCGCGCCTTCCATGATGCTGCGCGCATCGCGATCGATGATTTCATTCTCGACCGCCACCGCCAGCACGTCCTGCAGGTCCTTGCGGTTGCGCGGTTCCGAGGAAAACAGTACGGCAAACCGCTCGATCCAGGACTTCTCGCCCGAATCGTTGCCTGATCGGTCGTCGCTCATGCCAGGGTACTCTCCTTGGGTGGTCTGGGCTGGTAGGGGCAGGGGTAGCTGAGGTCGGCCAGAATGGCGCTTTCAAGCGCTTCCATCGCCAGCGCCTCGCGTTCCTCGATATGGTCGTAGCCGAGCAGGTGCAGCGTGCCGTGCACCGCCATGTGCGCCCAGTGGGCGGCGAGGGCCTTGTGCTGGGATTGCGCCTCTTCCCGCACCACGGGAGCGCAGATCACGATATCCCCGAGCAGCGGCAATTGCAGTTCTGCGGGCAGATCGGCGGGAAAGGACAGGACATTGGTGGGGCCGGGCTTGCCGCGGTAGGCCTGGTTGAGGCCGGCCATCTCCGGGATGTCGACCAGGCGCACGCTGATTTCAGTGTCGTCCCGGGTCGTCTGGCTGGCAAGGGCGGCCTCGATCCAGCGGCGTAAGTCGTCCTCTGAGGGCACCGGCTCGCCGCTGGCGCACTGGATATCGACAGTCAGGCTCATCGCCTCGTCCTGTCCAGCGCGGTGGCCTTGTCTTCGTGGCTGTCGTAGGCCTCGACGATGCGCTGCACCAGCGGGTGGCGCACCACGTCCTTGCTGCCGAAGTAAGTG
>CAYTDW010000542.1:0-2854 GCA_964436585.1 uncultured Halioglobus sp.
CAGCACGTCATCACTGCCGGCGATGTCCAGGTAGTCGCACAGGGCCTTGCTGCCGTCCGCCCCGGGCTTGCCGCTGGGCAGCCGCAGTTCCAGCAGCTTGCGCTCGGCGAACAGGGACATGCTGCTGGCGCTGTGCAGTATTTCGTGCCAGTCAAAGTGCGCGCCGCCGGCCTCTATGACTTCCCGGTCAGTGCAACCCTGGTCGCGCGCGTGGCGCCGGATGGCGTCGCAGCATTCCTGCACCTGCAGGGGCTCGTCACCGGTAACCAGGTAGACTGGCAGCAGCCGTCGTTTCAGTTGTGCTGGAAGCTGCTCGGGAGAGACTCGCATTACTTGCCGCTGGTGGCAAAGAAGCCGATACGCCGGATCATCTGCTGCGCCAGTTCCGTGCGCATCTCGGACTGGAGAATGCGGATCTCCTCGCTTTTGCCCATGACGTTGCGCGGGTCATTCTCCATCTGCCTCATGACCACCGCGGTGGTATCGGGCATGACCTCCTGGCCGTTGGCGTCCAGCACCGAGAAAGTGGTTTGCATGGTGAGCTCAAGCTGGGAAACCCTGGCCTCCCGGTTGAGGGAGAGGTTGGTCTGGGTAAACTTGTCCGGGCCAAGCAGCAGGGCGTAATTGGCATTCGCCCGGTCCGTCCACTGGATGCCGTTGGTGGTGAATACTGTCCGCACGGTCTGGCTGAATTCACCGTTGGGGTTGCCTGTTACCAGGTGCATTTTATTCCAGCCCGGGGGCAGGGCGGCGCCGCCGCCGCCGACACCGCGCAGCTGGAAGCCGCAGGCCGCAAGCAGGCAGGTAATGCTCAGGATGATGGAGTATCGGGCGAAGCGCCGTGACATTGCAGGTTTCCGGGCGGGCATCAGTTGGCCACAATATTAACCAATTTCCCGGGTACCACAATGACCTTGCGCACGGTGACGCCTTCGAGGAAGCGCGCGACGTTGGGTTGCTGTACCGCCAGGGCCTCGACCGCGGAGCTGTCGGCATCCGCAGCAATGCTCATCCTGGCCCTGACCTTGCCGTTCACCTGTACCACCACGTCGACACTGTCGCGCGCAAGCGCGGACTCGTCGACTACCGGCCAGGAGGCGTTCACGACATCGCCTGCACCGCCCAGCAGGGGCCACAGGTGGTGACTGATGTGCGGCACGATGGGGCACAGCATCAGCACGACCGCACGCAGGGCCTCGCTTGCCAGGGCGCGGTCCTGGGGTTTGCCTTCGTCGAGCTTGCCCACTTCGTTGCACAGCTCCATCACGGCGGCGATGGCGGTATTGAAGGTCTGGCGCCGGCCGAAATCGTCACTGACCTTGGCGATGGTCTCGTGAGTCTTGCGGCGCAGGGCTTTCTGCAGGTCGTCCAGCGCGGCGGGGTCCAGTGCCGGCGCGGGAAACTCCAGTTGCCGGGTCACCAGTTTCCACAGGCGCCTGAGGAAGCGATTGGCGCCCTCCACGCCGGAATCGGACCATTCCAGCGATTGTTCCGGCGGCGCCGCAAACATGCTGAAAAGGCGCACGGTATCGGCACCGTAACTGTCGATCAGGGACTGGGGATCCACCGTGTTGCCCTTGGACTTTGACATCTTGCTGCCGTCCTTGAGCACCATCCCCTGGGTCAGCAGGCGGGTAAAGGGTTCGTCGGAGTGGACCAGGCCCTCGTCGCGCATCAGCTTGTGGAAAAAGCGCGCGTACAGCAGGTGGAGTATGGCGTGCTCGATGCCGCCCACATACTGGTCTACCGGCGCCCAGTAGTCCGCCTCGGAGTCCAGCATCGCCTTGTCATTGCGGGCGCTGGCGTAGCGGGCGTAATACCAAGACGACTCCATGAAGGTGTCGAAGGTGTCGGTATCCCGGGTGGCGGCGCCGCCACAGCTCGGGCAGGTGGTGGCATAAAACCCGGGCATTTTCTTGATGGGAGAGCCCACGCCCTCGAAGGCCACGTCGGTGGGCAGGACAACCGGTAAATCCTTCGCCGGTACGGGCACGGTGCCGCATTGGTCGCAATTGATAATGGGAATCGGCGCGCCCCAGTAGCGCTGGCGCGAGACGCCCCAGTCGCGCAGGCGATAGTTGGTGGTGCGCTCGCCCTTGCCCTGCTCCTGCAGGCGGTCGGCAATCGCGTCGAACGCAGCCTCGAAGTCGAGCTGGTCAAATTCGCCCGAGTTGACGGTTACGATTCCGCTCTTGTCGGCATACCAATCCTGCCAGCGCTCCACCTCGTAGGGGTGATCGCCGTCGACCTTGGCGATCACCTGGACGATCGGCAGGCCGTACTTGAGGGCAAACGCGTGGTCGCGCTCATCGTGGCCAGGCACCGACATCACCGCGCCGGAGCCGTAGGACATCAGGACGAAGTTGGCCACCCATATCGGCAGCTCGGCGCCGGTGAGCGGGTGAATGGCGCACATGCCTGTGGCCATGCCCAGTTTTTCCATGGTGGCCAGCTCGGCTTCCGCCACCTTGCCCCGGCCCTGCTCCTCGATGAACGCGGCCAGCGCAGGATTGGATTGCGCCGCCTGGCGGGCCACCGGGTGCTGGGGCGCCACCGCGACATAGGTCGCGCCCATCAATGTATCGGGCCGCGTGGTGTACACCTCCAGCGAGTCCTCGCCGGTAAGCAGCGCACGGGCCAGGCCAAAGCGCAGGTTGACCCCTTCCGAGCGCCCGATCCAGTTGCGTTGCATCGTGCGCACCTGTTCCGGCCAGTGCTCCAGCTTGTCGATGTCCGCCAGCAGTTCTTCGGCGTAGGCGGTTATGCGGATAAACCACTGGTCGATCTCGCGCCGCTCCACCGGGTTGTCGCAGCGCCAGCAGCAGCCGTTCACCACCTGCTCGTTGGCCAGCAC